>NZ_JBFAZW010000053.1:0-73642 GCF_040682015.1 Dactylosporangium sp. NPDC051485 | reverse complement strand
GCGTCACCGGGGCGGCCGAACGCACCACCCGGGGCCTCGTCGGCGGCGCGCCGGCGGCCGGCGGGGGCGTCGAAGTTGGGGCGGCCCGGCGGCGGGGCCGGGGGCAGCCCGGACGGGCTGAAGACGCCGCTGGGCGAGTCGTCGCGCCCGCCGCGGGACTCGCCGATGCCGTCGTAGCCGTCGCCGCGCTCGCCCCGGCGCGGCCGCTGGATGGCAGTGGTGCGGTCGGCGGCGTCGCCCCGGTCCAGCGGAGGCCGCTCGAAGCTGTCCGACCGCTCCAGCGAGGAGGGCACAGGACGGTCAAGGCCACCACGGTCGAAGCCGCCGCGATCGGAGGAACCACGGTCTAGGCCGCCACGATCGAGGCCGCCGCGATCGGAGGAACCACGGTCGAAGCCGCCGCGGTCGAGGCCGCCGCGGTCGGGGGAACCATGGTCCAGGCCGCCGCGATCGGGGCCGCCGCGGTCGAAGGGGCCCGGGCGCTCCAGCGGGCCCGGGCGGTCGAAGGACCCGGAGCGGTCGAAGGGGCCAGGGTCCGCGGGCGGCGCGGCGAAGGGATCTGGTTCGCCCCGCCCGCTGCCCCGCAGTCCCGCGAGCCAGTTGTCGGCTTCGTCCGCCTCATCCCGGCGGAACGAGTCGGAACGCCGCTTCCGGCGCTGCTCGTCCCGAGAAGTCATGTCGCACAGGGTAGCCGACGGTGCCGAGCATTGGCTTATCGGCGATCGCCCGCCGGTCCCGATCGGGTGGCCGCCCGAACCGCCCGTCACCTGGGCGTGGACAATGCGTTGCGAGCCGGCGGGTAAGGAGGGCAATGTGGCGGGCGAGCACTATTTCTCGGCCGATCCGGCGGTCGCGCACGAGCGGCACGAGATCGTGTTCGAGGCCCTTGACCAGGAGTTCCGGCTTGCCTCGGCGTCCGGGGTGTTCTCGTTTTCCCGGTTGGACCCCGGCACCGGCGTACTGCTGCGCGAGGCCCCGTTCCCCGGGCCGGACACCGCCGGGCCGCTGCTCGACCTGGGCTGCGGCTATGGGCCGATCACCGCGGTTCTGACCAGGGCCGCGCCGGCCGCGACGGTGTACGCCGTCGACGTCAACCAGCGCGCCCTCGAGCTGGTGCGGGAGAACGCCGATCGGCTCGGGGCGGGCGGCCGGGTGGTCGCTAGCCTGCCCGACGACGTGCCGGCGAGTGTCGGGTTCGCGCAGATCTGGTCGAACCCGCCGATCCGCATCGGCAAGCCGGAGCTGCACGCGCTGCTGCTGCGCTGGCTGCCGCGGATGGTCCCCGGCGGCGTTGCGTGGCTGGTCGTGGCCAAGAACCTGGGCGCGGACTCGCTGCAGCGATGGCTCGGGGAACAGGGTTTCCCGGCCGAGCGGCACGCCAGCCACAAAGGGTTCCGGGTGCTGCGGGTCGTAAAACCGCTTTCCTGAGGTACCGCTGCGGCTCGAAGCTCTCAGGCGTGGGATATGTGGACGTCGCAGGGGTCGGGCACACGCTGCCGGACGGCCGTGAGCTCTTCTCCGATGTGTCGTTCCGGGTCGGCGAGGGCGCGAAGGTGGCGCTCGTCGGTCCGAACGGCGCGGGCAAGACGACCCTGCTGAAGATGGTCGCCGGGGACCTGCCGGTGCGCGCGGGCGCGGTCGCGCGGTCCGGAGGGCTCGGCGTGATGCGCCAGTTCATCGGGATGATCGGCGACGACCGGACGCTGTACGACCTCGCGCTGGAGCTGGCGCCGCCCCGGCTGGGCGAGGTCGGGCGGCGACTGGCGGCGGCCGAGAAAGCCATGCACGAGGCCGGGGACGCCGGCCCGGCGGCCGAGAAGGCCCAGCTGCGCTACGCCGGTGCGCTGGCGGCGTGGGGCGAGGCCGGGGGGTACGACGCGGAGGTCCTCTTCGACACGGCGAGCGTCGCCGCGCTCGGGCTGGCGTGGGACGAGACCCGGGACCGGCCGGTGCGCACCCTCTCCGGCGGCCAGCAGAAGCGCTTCGCCCTGGAGCTGCTGCTGCGGGGCGAGGACGAGGTGCTGCTGCTCGACGAGCCGGACAACTTCCTCGACGTGCCAGGCAAGCGCTGGCTGGAGGAGCGGCTGCGGGAGTCGCCCAAGAGCGTCCTCTACGTGTCGCACGACCGCGAGCTGCTGGCCCAGTCCGCCGACCGGGTGGTCGCGGTGGAGGGTGGCTCCGCGTGGGTGCATCCCGGCGGGTTCGCGTCCTGGCACGAGGCCCGCAGCGCGCGCCACGAGCGGCTGGACGAGCTGCGCCGGCGCTGGGACGAGGAGCATGAAAAGCTCAAGGCCCTGGTCCTGATGTACCGCACCAAGGCCGCCTACAACGACGGTCTCGCCTCCCGCCTGCAGGCGGCCCAGACGCGGCTGCGCAAGTTCGAGGAGGCCGGCCCGCCGCCGGCGCCCCCGAAGGAGCAGGACATCCGGATGCGGCTGTCCGGCGGGCGCACCGCCAAGCGCGCGGTCATGTGCGAGCAGCTGGAGCTCGACGGCCTCACGTACCCCTTCGACCTGGAGATCTGGTACGGCGACCGGGTGGCCGTCCTGGGCGGCAACGGCACCGGCAAGTCGCACTTCCTGCGGCTGCTGGCCCGCGGCGGCACCGACCCCGACGGGCCCGCGGTCGGCGGACCGGACGTAGCCGAGATCGCCCCGGTGGCGCACGGCGGCAAGGTGCGCCTCGGCGCCCGGGTCCGCCCCGGCCACTTCTCGCAGACGCACGACCGCCCGGAGCTGCTCGATCGCACCCTGGCCGAGATCCTGTGGCGGGGCGACGACTGGCGCGACGGGCTGCCCCGCCCGCAGGCGATGCCCGCCCTGGGCCGCTACGACCTGGCCGCCCAGGCCGACCAGCGCTTCGGCACGCTCTCCGGCGGGCAGCAGGCCCGGTTCCTGGTACTGCTGCTGGAGCTGTCCGGCGCGACCCTCCTGCTGCTCGACGAGCCCACCGACAACCTCGACCTGGCCAGCGCCGAGGCCCTGGAGGAGGGCCTGCGAAGCTTCGACGGGACGGTCGTGGCGGTCACCCACGACCGGTGGTTCAGCCGCTCCTTCGACCGGTACGTGCTCTTCCGCGCCGACGGCGAGGTCGTCGAGGTGCCGGAGCCGGTGTGGGAGGGCCGCGGCTAGTCCGGCCGGTCCGCCTTGACCCCGCGCTGAGCGCGAGACTCCGGGGCGGTCACACGGTCGAGTTCGGCCTTGACCCTGCGCTGAGCGCGGGACTCCGCCGCGGTCACAGGTCGCGGCGGCGGCGGGTCAGTTCGGCGCGCTCGCGCAGCAGGGCCGGGGTCGGCGGGTACGTCACCTCGACCAGGGTCAGGCCGTGCGCCGGGGCCACGACCACCTCGTCGGCCCGGGCCGAGCGGGTCAGCAGGGTGCCGGGCCACCCCGGATCGCGGCGGCCGTCCCCCACCGGCAGCTGGGCGCCGACGAGGCTGCGGACCATCGACCAGCAGAAGGCGTCGGCCTCCACGGTGGCGACCAGCCGGCCGTCCGGGTCGCGCCGCCAGTCCATCCGCCGCACCGCCCGGATCGTGCTGGCGTGCTCCTTGCGCCGGCAGAAGGCGGCGAAGTCGTGCTCGCCCACGAGCGCCTCGGCGGCGGCGTTGAGGCGGTCCAGGTCGAGCGGGCGGGGCCAGGCGAGGGTGTCGCGGCGGCGCAGCGGGTCCGCGCCGTAGGGGGCATCCGTGACGCGGTACTCGTACCGCCGCGCCAACGCCGAGAAGCGCGCGTCGAACTCGAAGGGGACCGCGCGGGCCGCCAGGACGCGCACGTCCGGGGGCAGCAGGCCGGCCAGCTTGCGGATCAGGGCCGCGCCGATGGCCTCCCAGCGCTCCTGCGGTACGTCGACGTGGCACACCTGCCCGGTGGCGTGTACGCCCGCGTCCGTGCGTCCGGCCACCGTCAGGCCCTCGACGGCGCCGAAGAGCCGCTCCAGGACGGCCAGGAGCTCCCCGGCGACCGTCCGGCGGGACGGCTGCACCGCCCAGCCCGAGAAGTCGGTGCCGTCGTAGGAGACGTCAAGCCGGATGCGCTGGCTCATGCGAGTAGAGCTTCCTTTGCCAGTAGAGCTTCCTTCGGTACAACTGCCAGAAAGAAAGCCCGGCACCCACGAGGGGTGCCGGGCCGACGGACCTCGACCGGTGATCAGGCCTTGGTCTCTTCGTTCTTCTGCTCCTCGGCGGCCTCGTCCGCCGGGGCCGAGGCGGCGGCGGCCGGAGCCTCGTCCGTCTCGTCGCCGGCGAGCACCGCGATCGAGTCGGCCTTGGCCGCCTTGCGCTCGGTCTTGCGCGGCGCCTTGGGGGCCGCCACCTCGAGCTCCTCGACCAGTTCGATGATCGCCATCGGGGCGGCGTCGCCCTTGCGCGGGCCCGCCTTCACGATGCGGGTGTAACCGCCGGGGCGGTTGCTGTAGCGCGGCGCGATCTGGTCGAACAGCTGGAACACCACGTCCTTGTCCCGCACCACGGAGAGCGCTTGACGGCGCGCGTGCAGGTCGCCGCGCTTGGCCTTGGTGATGAGCTGCTCGGCGAGCGGGCGCAGCCGCTTGGCCTTCGTCTCGGTGGTGGTGATGCGGCCGTGCTTGAACAGCGACGTGGCGAGGTTCGCCAGCATCAGCCGCTCGTGCGCGGGGCTGCCGCCGAGGCGGGGACCTCTGGTGGGCGTGGGCATTCTTGGGGCTCCTCTAATAACAGCAGGCTTGGTAATCCGGCTGCGCGGGTTAAAGCTGCTCGGTCTCGCGGTAGTCGTCGGCGTCGTAGTCCACCTCGGCGAAGGAGTCCACGACGTGGGCCGGGTCGAACGTCGGGGCGGAGTCCTTGAGACCCAGGCCCATCCCGGCGAGCTTCATCTTGACCTCGTCGATCGACTTCTGACCGAAATTCCTTATATCGAGGAGGTCTGCTTCCGTGCGGCTGATCAACTCCCCGACGGAGTTGATGCCCTCACGCTTGAGGCAGTTGTAGGAGCGGACGGTCAGGTCCAGCTCCTCGATCGGCAGCGCGAGGTCGGCCGCCAGCTGCGCGTCCTGCGGCGACGGGCCGATGTCGATACCCTCGGCCGTCTCGTCCAGCTCGCGGGCGAGGCCGAAGAGCTCCACCAGCGTCGAGCCGGCCGAGGCCAGCGCGGTGCGCGGGGTCAGCGACGCCTTGGACTCGACGTCGATGATGAGCCGGTCGAAGTCGGTGCGCTGCTCGACACGGGTCGCCTCGACGCGGTACGTCACCTTGAGCACCGGCGAGTAGATCGAGTCGACCGGAATGCGCCCGATCTCCTGGCCCTGCTGCTTGTTCTGGTTGGCGGTCACGTAGCCGCGGCCACGCTCGACCGTCAGCTCCATGTCCAGCCGCCCCTTGCCGTTCAGCGTGGCCAGCTTCAGGTCGGGGTTGTGCACGGAGACGCCGGCCGGGGGCTGGATGTCGCCCGCGGTGACGTCGCCCGGGCCCTGCTTGCGCAGGTACATCGAGACCGGCTCGTCGTGCTCGGAGCTGACGCACAGCTCCTTGATGTTCATGACGAGCTCGACCACGTCCTCCTTGACGCCGGGGATCGTGGTGAACTCGTGCAGCACGCCGTCGATCTTGATGCTGGTGACCGCCGCGCCCGGGATGGAGCTGAGCAGGGTGCGCCGCAGCGAGTTGCCGAGCGTGTAACCGAAGCCCGGCTCGAGCGGCTCGATGGTGAACTTGGACCGAACCTCGCTGATCGACTCTTCCGCGAGGCTGGGACGCTGAGAGATAAGCACTTGCGTTTCCTCCAGTTCGTTGCGCGCCCGCTATTTGACGCGCTCCGGATCGGCGGTGCCATATGGCCTACGCCTAGTCTGGCTCGATGACGCTTCGCGAGGATCGACCCAGACCAGGCGCGCCCAATCTGGCTCGATGACGCTTTGCGAGGATCGACCCAGACCAGGCGCCGCCGACGTTGTTGCTACTTGCTGTAGAGCTCGACGATGAGCTGCTCCTGGACCTGGGTGTCGATGACCTGCCGGGCCGGCAGGCTGTGCACCAGGACCTTGAACTCGCTCGGGATGAACTCCAGCCACGCCGGGACGGTCTTGCTGCCGGCGAGGCCCTGCGCGATCTGGAACGGCGTGAGCTCCCGCGACTTCTCGCGCACCTGCACGATGTCGTGCTCGCGGAGACGGTACGACGGGATGTCGACCTTCTTGCCGTTGACCAGGATGTGGCCGTGCTTGACCAGCTGGCGGGCCATGTCGCGGGACGACGCCAGGCCGGCGCGGTACACGACGTTGTCCAGCCGCGACTCGAGGATGCGCAGCAGCTCCTCGCCGGTCTTGCCCGGCTTGGCCACGGCCTCCTCGTAGTAGCCGGCGAACTGCCGCTCCAGCACGCCGTAGATGCGGCGGGCCTTCTGCTTCTCGCGCAGCTGCAGGAGGTACTCGGTCTCCTTCGGACGCCCACGGCCGTGCTGGCCGGGCGGGAAGGGACGCGACTCGAACGGGCACTTCGGCCCGTCGCACTTGCTGCCCTTGAGGAACAGCTTCATCTTCTCGCGACGGCAACGACGGCAGTCGGCACCTGTGTAACGAGCCATTGTTCTGTCTCTTCCCTTAGACCCGGCGGCGCTTCGGCGGACGGCAGCCGTTGTGCGGCTGCGGGGTGACGTCAGAGATCTGCCCGACCTCCAGGCCCACGGCCTGCAGCGAGCGGATCGCGGTCTCCCGGCCGGAGCCGGGGCCCTTCACGAAGACGTCGACCTTGCGCATGCCGTGCTCCATCGCGCGGCGAGCGGCGGCCTCGGCGGCCAGCTGCGCGGCGAAGGGGGTCGACTTGCGCGAGCCCTTGAAGCCCACCTGGCCGGCGGAGGCCCAGGAGATGACGGCACCGGTCGGGTCGGTGATCGACACGATGGTGTTGTTGAACGTGCTCTTGATGTGCGCCTGCCCGTGGGCGACGTTCTTGCGTTCCTTGCGCCGGACCTTCTTGACAGCGGTCGCGCCGGCGCGAGCCTTCGGCGGCATTCTCTATGCGCTCCTAGAAAGAATTCTGATCTCGGACCGGCTGTTACTTCTTGCCCGGCTTCTTCTTGCCGGCGACCGTGCGCTTCGGCCCCTTGCGGGTGCGCGCGTTGGTCCGGGTGCGCTGACCGCGCACGGGCAGGCCCTTGCGGTGCCGGATGCCCTGGTAGCAGCCGATCTCAACCTTGCGGCGGATGTCCGCGGCGACCTCGCGGCGCAGGTCGCCTTCAACCTTGTAGTTGGCCTCGATGTAGTCGCGCAGCTGCACGACCTCTTCGTCGGTCAGGTCCCGAGCGCGCTTGTTCGGGTCGATGCCGGTGGCGGCCAGAGTCTCGACGGCGCGGGTACGCCCGATGCCGTAGATGTAGGTGAGTGCGATCTCGGCGCGCTTCTCACGCGGGAGATCGACACCAACGAGACGTGCCATAGGTGGGCGTGCTCCTTGTGTGTGCGGAGGTCTATGCCCGCTCCGCCCCCGTCTGCCCACAGACGGGCCCCGGCCTCCGACCGGGGGTGTCGCCACGCACGCCGCGCCCTTTCGGCGCGGGCCGCCCGTGGCTGGAACGGGCAAATTACTGATGAAGCGGCTTCGGGACTCAGCCCTGGCGCTGCTTGTGGCGCGGGTCAGTGCTGCAGATGACCATGACCCGGCCATGCCGCCGGATGACCCGGCAGTTGTTGCAGATCCGCTTGACGCTCGGCTTGACCTTCACGGTTTGCCTAACTCTCGCTGCGCGCGTCGCTCCTGCGAGCGGACACGACAGAACCCGACCGTTAACTGGGTACCGACACCGATTACTTGTAGCGGTAGACGATGCGCCCGCGAGTGAGGTCGTAGGGCGAGAGCTCCACGACCACACGGTCCTCGGGCAGGATGCGGATGTAGTGCTGCCGCATCTTGCCACTGATGTGCGCCAAGACCTTGTGGCCATTGGCGAGCTCCACCCGGAACATCGCATTCGGGAGTGGCTCGATCACTCGGCCCTCGATCTCGATGGCCCCGTCTTTCTTCGGCATGTCCTCCGCTACCTGACATCGGCTGTGGTGGTCGACGCTTGCATCCATTTCTCGAGGTCAGAGGACCTCGAGCCAGCCGCGGCTCCGGTTATGCCACAGAAGCGCGTGGGGGCATGCCGGAGTGGACGCTTTGCGCCAATGGGCAAGTCTACGCGCGGGAACCCCGGGCACCAAATCGGGGTGGTCTAGCTGTCGCGGTACCGCTTCTGAGCGTCAGCGTTGTTGCCGAGGGCCTTCACCGACAAGGTGGAGGCGAGCAGCACGGCGCCCCAGGGGCCGGCGACCCACATGGGCCAGAAGTAGACCGGCTCGCCCCCGGAGATGCTCACCAGGGCCCAGATGACCACGTTCACCGAGACGGCGACCAGCCAGGCGCTCCAGACGCCGAGCAGCCAGCGCGGGTTGCGCCCGTCGGAGGAACCCTTGCGCTCGTCCGGGTCGTCGACCGGCGGCTCTTGCGGCTCGATCTGCGAGCCGCCGACCGGGTGGAAGCCCGGTAGGTCCCTGAGGATGGCGTCCAGGTCGCCGTAGGTGCGGGCGGCGTAGGCATCCTTGAGCCGATCGTCGTATTCGCCGAGTGACAACCGGCCCTCGTCGAGCGCCGCCTTCAGGCGCTCTGCCACGAACTGCCGGTCGACGTCGGCCGCACGCAGGTTCTCCCGCCGGTCTGCCACCGTTCCCCCTTCGGACGCTGCACACAGCATCCCACCGCGCCCGCGCGGCCATCCACCCCGGGTTTTCCCTTACTCGCCGCTACTCCGCGGCGGGCACCGGCTCACGGGCGGTGACCAGGTCACCCAGGCGAGCACGGCCGCCGTCGTGGGCGGTCAGCACCCACACGCCGTCGTCGCAGATCGCCATCGTGTGCTCCACGTGGGCGGCGACCGAGCCGTCGACCGTCACCACGGTCCAGCCGTCGTCGAGCTCGGCCACCTTCGGCTTGCCCCGGGTGATCATCGGCTCGATCGCGAGCGCCATGCCCGGGCGCAGCAGCGGGCCCTTGCCGGGGCGGCCGGAGTTCTGCACGAACGGGTCCTGGTGCATCGCGCTACCGATCCCGTGGCCACCATAGCCCTCGACAATGCCGTACCGGCCCGCCTTGCGGATCGCCGACTGGATGGCGAAGGAGATGTCGGTCAGCCGCCCCTTGCCGGAGCTGGCCCCGCGGGCGGCGGCGGCGATGCCGGCCCACATCGCGTCCTCCGCGGTCCGGATGAGCCCCCGGGCGTCGGGGCGGCCCTCGCCGACCAGGACGGTGATCGCCGCGTCGCCGTGCCAGCCGTCGAGGTCGGCGCCGCAGTCGATGGAGATCAGGTCGCCGTCGCGCAGCACCTGCCGGGCGCTGGGGATGGCGTGCACGACCTGGTCGTTGACGGACGAGCAGATGGATGCCGGGTAGCCGTGGTAGCCCAGGAATGACGGGACGGCGCCGGCCGCCCGGATCGTCTCCTCGGCGATGCGGTCCAGCTCCAGGGTGGAGACCCCGGGGGCGACCGCGGCCCGCATCCGCTCCAGCGCGTCGGCGACGACGAGGCCGGCGCGGCGCATGAAGCCGATCTGTTCCGGGGTCTTGAGCTCGATCTCGACCTGGTGGGGCATGAAATGGACCTGCCGTGTGCTCAGGCGCCGTAGGAGCGGAGGGCGTCGATCGCGCGCACGGTGACGTCCTCGACCGGACCCGTGGCGTCGATGCCCACCAGCTTGCCCTGCGCGCCGTAGTAGTCCACCAGCGGCGAGGTGTCCCTGGCGTACACCTTCAGGCGCTCGGCGATCGTCTCGGCCTTGTCGTCGTCGCGCTGGAACAGCTCCCCGCCGCACCGGTCGCAGACGCCGTCGTGGGTCGGCGCGTCGAACTCGACGTGCCAGATCTTGCCGCAGCCACGACAGGTCCGCCGGCCTGACAGCCGGCGGATGACCTCTTCGTTCTCCACGACCAGTTCCAGGACGATGTCCAGCCCCGTGCCGAGGTCGGCCAGCAACTTGTCCAGGGCGTTGGCCTGCGGCACCGTGCGCGGGAAGCCGTCAAGCAGGAACCCGTCGACGGCGTCCGCCTCGCCCAGCCGGTCCGACACCATGTTGATGGTGACCTCGTCGGGCACGAGCTGGCCGGCATCCATGTACCGCTTGGCCTCGACGCCGAGCGGGGTGCCCTGCCCGACGTTGGCCCGGAAGATGTCGCCCGTCGAGATTTTGGGCACGGCGAGGTGCGCGGCGATGTACTCGGCCTGGGTCCCCTTGCCCGCCCCGGGGGGACCTACCAGCACCAGCCTCACTACCGGAGGAACCCTTCGTAGTTGCGCTGCATCAGCTGGCTCTCGATCTGCTTCACCGTCTCGAGGCCCACACCAACAATAATGAGCACCGCGGTGCCACCGAACGGGAAGTTCTGCAGAGCCTGTCCGCCGCCCACGATACCGATGAGCAGGTTGGGCAGGATCGAGATGATGCCCAGGTACAGCGCGCCGGGGAGGGTGATGCGGCTGAGGATGAAGTCGAGGTACTCCGCCGTGGGCTTGCCCGGGCGGATGCCCGGCACGAAGCCGCCGTACTTGCGCATGTTGTCCGCCACCTCGGTCGGGTTGAAGGTGATGGACACGTAGAAGTACGTGAAGAAGATGATCAGCAGGAAGTAGATCGAGATGTGCCAGGCGCTGTTCTGCGGCACGATGTTCCGGTTGATCCACAGGATCGTCTTGTTCGTCGAGTCGGTGCCGGCGAACGAGGTGATCAGCTGCGGGATGTAGAGCAGCGACGAGGCGAAGATAACCGGGATGACGCCCGCCTGGTTGACCTTCAGCGGGATGTAGGTGGACGTGCCGCCGTACATCCGCCGGCCGATCATCCGCTTGGCGTACTGCACCGGGATGCGCCGCTGGGCCTGCTCGAGGAAGACCACGAAGGCGATGACCACCACGGCCAGGCCGACGATCACGAAGAACGTGGTCTTGTTGTCCTGCCAGATCTGGATGCCCTCGAGCGGCAGGCGGGCCGCGATCGAGGTGAAGATCAGGACCGACATGCCGTTACCCACGCCGCGGTCGGTGACCAGCTCGCCGAGCCACATGATGACGCCGGTGCCGGCGGTCATCGTGATGACCAGGGTGCCCAGGGTCAGCCACATCGGCAGCTTGTGGGTGTCCGGGATGATCGGGTACTGCGACTGGTCGCACGCGCCGCCGAAGAGCTGGCCGGACCGCGCCAGGGCGACGAACGCCGAGGCTTGCAGGATGCCGAGGCCGAGAGTGAGGTAACGCGTGTACTGCGTGATCTTCGCCTGGCCGGCCTGGCCCTCCTTGCGCAGCTGCTCGAGGCGCGGGATCACCACCGTGAGCAGCTGCAGGATGATGCTCGCGGTGATGTAGGGCATGATGCCCAGCGCGAACACCGACAGCTGGAGGAGTGCGCCACCGGAGAACAGGTTCAACAGGGTGAAAACCTGGTTGTCCTTGCTGTTCTCGACGATGTTGAGGCACTTCTGCACGTTGCCGTAGGACACGCCAGGGCTGGGCAACGTGGCGCCGAGCCGGTAGATGGCGACCATAAACAACGTGAACAGGATTTTCTTGCGCAGGTCAGGCGTTCGGAACGCACTAACAAAGGCGGAGAGCAACTTCATCCTCCTGCGCAAGGCGGCCGGTCGTTCGGCCGACGAGGTGGGGTCCGGGTGGTACTGGTGTCACTGTCGAACGTATGAGTCCGACGTGGTACTGCGCAACGGACTCTAACAGGATGTCCGCGGCACATCACGTCCGGCTTTACGAGCACGCCATGGCGCCCACCGAACCGGTGGGCGCCACGATAGCGCTCTATGCCGTTTCGCCGCCGAGCAGCTGGGTCGAGCCGCCGGCAGCCTCGATCTTTTCCTTGGCCGTCGCACTGAACTTGTGCGCGCTGACCTGCAGCTTCACGCCGCCGAGCTCGCCATCGCCGAGCACCTTGACCAGCTCGCCCTTGCGGACGGCGCCGGCCTCGACCAACTCGGCCACGCCGACCGAGCCGCCCTCGGGGAACAGCTCGGCCAGGCGGGCAAGGTTCACAACCTGGAACTCGATCCGGTTGCGGTTGCGGAAGCCCTTGAGCTTCGGCAGGCGCATGTGGAGGGGCATCTGCCCACCCTCGAACGCCGCCGAGATGTTCTTGCGGGCCTTGGAGCCCTTGGTACCACGACCAGCGGTCTTGCCCTTGGAGCCCTCACCGCGACCCACACGGGTCTTCTCGGTCTTGGCACCGGGGGCCGGCCGCAGGTGGTGCAGCTTGATCGTCATCGGATTACTCCACCTCTTCCACGGTGACAAGGTGCGTCACGGTGTGGATCATGCCGCGGATCTCCGGGCGGTCCTCCTTGACGACAACGTCGCGGATCCGCTTGAGCCCGAGGGAACGCAGCGTGTTGCGCTGGTTCTGCTTCGAGCCGATCTCCGACCGGATCTGGGTGACCTTCAGACGAGCCATGGCTATGCCACCGCCCCGGCACGCGCGGCCAGCATGGCGGCCGGCGCGACATCCTCGACCGGAAGGCCACGGCGAGCGGCCACGGCCTCGGGCGACTCGAGCTTCTTCAGCGCCGCCACCGTCGCGTGGACGATGTTGATGGCGTTGGAGGAGCCGAGGCTCTTGGACAGCACGTCGTGGATGCCAGCGCACTCCAGGACGGCGCGGACCGGGCCGCCGGCGATGACGCCCGTACCGGCGGAAGCCGGCTTGAGCAGCACCACGCCGGCCGCGTCCTCACCGATCACCGGGTGCGGGATCGAGGCCGCGAGCCGCGGAACCTTGAAGAAGTGCTTCTTGGCCTCCTCGACGCCCTTGGCGATGGCCGCGGGCACCTCCTTGGCCTTTCCGTAGCCGACGCCGACCGTGCCGTCGCCGTCGCCGACGATGACCAGGGCAGTGAAGCTGAAGCGACGACCACCCTTCACGACCTTGGCGACGCGGTTGATCGCGACGACCCGCTCGAGGTGCGGGGTCTTCTCGGCGGGCGCGTTGCCGCGGCCGCCACCCTCGCGACGATTTTCGCGACGGCCGCCACCACCTTCTTGGGTGTTACCGGACCCGCCGCCCCTGCGCTGAGGACCAGGCATGAACGATTCTCCTTCTTAGAACTCGAGTCCGGCTTCGCGGGCGGCGTCCGCCAGGGCCGCGATGCGGCCGGCGTACCTGTTGCCACCACGGTCGAAGACGACCTTGCCGACACCCGCGGACTTCGCCCGCTCGGCCAGGAGGGCGCCCACCTTGCGGGCCTGCGCCTTCTTGTCGCCGTCGGTGCCACGGATGGTCGCGTCGAGCGTCGAGGCCGAGGCCAGCGTGTGGCCCTTGAGGTCGTCGACGATCTGCGCGGTGATGTTCCGCAGGGAGCGGGTGACCACCAGGCGGGGACGCTCGGAGGTACCGGCGACGTGCTTGCGGATACGGAAGTGCCGGCGAGCACGCCCCGTGCGGCGCGCGGCGGCGATGCCGCCGGAGTTGCGGCGCTTGAGCAGCGTGGCGCTCATTTCTTACCAGCCTTTCCGGCCTTGCGGCGGATGACCTCGCCCTGGTACCGCACGCCCTTGCCCTTGTACGGCTCCGGCGGGCGGATCTTGCGGATGTTGGCGGCAACCTCGCCGACCTGCTGCTTGTCGATGCCGGCGATGTGGAACACCGTGGGCTTCTCGACCGTGAAGGTGATGCCGGGCGGCGGGGTCACCAGGACCGGGTGCGAGAACCCGAGGGCGAACTCGAGGTCGCTGCCCTTGGCCGTCACGCGGTAACCGGTGCCGGCGATCTCCAGGCTCTTGCGGTAGCCCTCGGTCACGCCGACCACCATGTTGGAAACCAGCGTGCGGGACAGGCCGTGGAGCTCCTTGGCCTTCCGCTCGTCGTTCGGGCGGACGACGCTGTAGCTGCCGTCCTCGGCCCGCTCGATGGTGATCGGGGCGGCCAGGGTGTGCGAGAGCTCACCCTTGGGGCCCTTGACGGTGACGACCGGGCCGTCGATCTTGATTTCGACGCCCGAGGGCACCGTGATCGGCTTACGTCCGATTCGAGACATGTGATGCCTTCCCTTACCAGACGTAGGCGAGGACTTCCCCGCCCACCCCTCGCTTGCGGGCCTGCTTGTCGGTCAGCAGACCCTGGGACGTCGAGATGATGGCCACGCCGAGGCCGCCGAGCACGCGCGGCATCTCGACCGACTTCGCGTAGACGCGGAGGCCGGGCTTCGACACGCGACGGATGCCGGCGAGGCTGCGCTCACGGTTCTGGCCGTACTTGAGGTCGACGACAAGGGTCTTGCCGACCTTGCCCTCCTCCGGCTCCTGAACCAGCCACGAGGACACGTAGCCCTCGGACTTGAGCACCTCGGCGATGTTCGCCTTGATCTTCGAATATGGCATCGACACCCGGTCGTGGTACGCCTGGTTGGCGTTGCGCAGACGGGTCAGCATGTCTGCGATCGGGTCGGTCATGGTCATGGGTTTGTCAGCCTTTCTCGCCGCGGTTCCGCACCGAGCCGGTGGGCCTGCGGCGAAGGAGGATTACCAGGAAGCCTTGGAAACGCCGGGCAGTTCACCACGGTGCGCCATCTCGCGGATGCACACGCGGCACAGGCCGAACTTGCGGTAGACGGCCTTGGGCCGGCCGCAGCGCTGGCAGCGGGTGTACGCGCGCACCGCGAACTTGGGCTTCGCGGCGGCCTTGAGGACGAGAGCCTTCTTCGCCATTGGTCAGTTCTCCCTAGTTCTCACGGAACGGGAAGCCGAGCAGCTTGAGCAGCGCGCGACCTTCCTCGTCCGTGCGGGCGGTGGTGACCACGGTGATGTCCATCCCTCGCGGCCGGTCGATGCGGTCCTGGTCGATCTCGTGGAACACCGACTGCTCGGTGAGACCGAACGTGTAGTTGCCGTTGCCGTCGAGCTTGCGCCCGTCCAGACCGCGGAAGTCGCGGATACGCGGCAGCGCGATGGACAGCAGACGGTCCAGGAACTCCCACATCCGGTCGTTGCGCAGCGTGACCTTGGCGCCGATCGGCATGCCCTCGCGCAGCTTGAACTGCGCGATCGACTTGGTCGCCCGGCGGACCTGCGGCTTCTGGCCGGTGATCGTGGCCAGGTCGCGGACCGCGCCGTCGATCAGCTTGGAGTCGCGAGCAGCCTCGCCGACACCCATGTTGACGACGACCTTGACCAGGCCCGGGATCTGCATGACATTGGCGTACTTGAACTGCTCCTGCATCGCCCCGGCGATCTCGTCGCGGTAGCGCTGCTTGAGGCGCGGGTTCACCTTTTCGACCGTCGTCATCACAGTTCCTTACCGCTACGGCGGGACACGCGGACCTTCACGCCGTTGTCGTCCTCGCGGGCGCCGACGCGGGTGGCCTGGCCATCCGAGTCGATCACCATCACGTTGGAGATGTGGATGGGGGCTTCCTGCGTCACGATGCCGCCGGTCTTCGAGCCCCGCTGGGTGGTGCGGATGCGGGTGTGCTTCTTGACCCGGTTGACGCCCTCGACGACGACCTTGTCCTCGCGCGGGAGCGCGGCCAGAACCTTGCCGCGGGAGCCCTTGTCCTTGCCGGCGATGACCAGGACGGTGTCGCCCTTCTTCACCTTCATGGCTACAACACCTCCGGCGCGAGCGAGATGATCTTCATGAAACGCTTGTCCCGGAGCTCACGCCCGACCGGGCCGAAGATGCGGGTGCCACGGGGGTCACCGCCATCCTTGATGATCACGGCGGCGTTCTCGTCGAAGCGGATGTACGAGCCGTCCGGCCGGCGCCGCTCCTTCGTGGTCCGGACGATGACGGCCTTGACCACGTCGCCCTTCTTCACGCCGGCGCCCGGGATGGCGTCCTTCACCGTGGCCACGATGATGTCGCCGATGCCTGCATAGCGGCGACCCGAACCGCCGAGCACCCGGATGCACAGGATTTCCCGAGCACCCGTGTTGTCGGCGACGCGCAGCCGCGATTCCTGCTGAATCACGCTTGTCTCCTAATGTCTGCCAGTTCTCGGCGGCCGGGCCCGGGTGGCGACACCCGAGCCCAGCGCCGAGCTTGGCGGAACGACGGCCTTACTTGGCCTTTTCGAGGATCTCCACGACCCGCCAGCGCTTGGTCGCCGACAGCGGCCGGGTTTCCATGAGCAGGACGCGGTCACCGACGCCACACGCGTTCTGCTCGTCGTGCGCCTTGAGCTTGCTCGTGCGGCGCATGACCTTGCCGTACAGCGGGTGCTTGACCTGGTCCTCGACCGCCACGACGACGGTCTTGTTCATCTTGTCGCTCACCACGAGGCCCTCGCGGACCTTGCGGCGGCCGCGCACCTCGGTGCCCGACTCGGTCGTCTGCTCGCTCATGCTCATGCCACCTCAGCCACAGCGTCGGGCGCGGCCGAAAGACCCAGCTCGCGCTCGCGCATGATCGTGTAGATCCGGGCGATGTCCCTGCGGATGATCTGCAGGCGCCCGTGGTTGTCCAGCTGGCCCGTGGCCGACTGGACGCGGAGGTTGAACAGCTCCGCCTTGGCTTCCCGCAGCTTCTCGACCAGGCTCTCGTCGGACAGCTCACGCAGCTCGGTCGCCTTGATACCGGCGGCCATCACGCATCAACCCCTTCGCGCGTGACGATCCGGCACTTCAGCGGAAGCTTGTGGATCGCGCGGCGCATTGCTTCCCGGGCGATCTGCTCGTTCGGGAACGACATCTCGAACAGGATCCGGCCCGGCTTGATGTTGGCCACCCACCACTCCGGCGAGCCCTTGCCGGAACCCATGCGGGTCTCGGCCGGCTTCTTGGTGATGGAGCGGTCCGGGAAGATCGTGATCCAGACCTTGCCACCACGGCGGATGTGCCGGGTCATGGCGATACGAGCGGCCTCGATCTGGCGGTTCGTGATGTACGCGGGCTCGAGAGCCTGGATACCGAACTCACCGAAGACCACGCGGGTGCCGCCCTTGGCCGGGCCGTGACGGTCCGGGTGGTGCGGCTTGCGGAAGCCCTTCGGGGGCTTACGAGGGATCAGCATTCGTCAGCCCTCCTGCTGCGTCTCTGCCGGAGCGGCGGCCGCCTCGGCGGCGGGCGCGGAGTCACCGGCGGCCTCGGCGGCGTGCGCGGCGGCCGCAGCGCGGCCGGCCTCGGTGCCACCGGCGGTCGTGCCGGAGGAGCCGGAGCGCCCGCGACGCGGCCGCTCGGGCCGGTCGGCGCGGTCACGACGGCCCCGCGGAGCGGCGGCCTCGGCCGGCGCCTCGCGACCCGGAACGGCGTCGCCCTTGTAGATCCACACCTTCACGCCGATGCGGCCGAAGGTGGTGCGGGCCTCGAAGAAGCCGTACTCGATGTTCGCGCGCAGCGAGTGCAGCGGCACGCGACCCTCGCGGTAGAACTCGGTCCGGCTCATCTCCGCGCCGCCGAGACGGCCGGAGACCTGCACCCGGATGCCGCGCACCAGCGGGTTCTTCATCGCCGACTGCATGGCCTTGCGCATCGCGCGACGGAAGCTGACCCGGCTGGACAGCTGCTCGGCCACGCCCTGCGCGACGAGCTGCGCGTCCGACTCGGGGCTCTTCACCTCGAGGATGTTGAGCTGCACCTGCTTGCCGGTGAGCTTCTCCAGCTCGGCGCGGATGCGGTCGGCCTCGGCGCCCTTACGGCCGATGACGATGCCCGGGCGGGCCGTGTGGATGTCCACGCGGACCCGGTCGCGGGTGCGCTCGATGTCGACCTTGGCGATGCCGGCCCGCTCCAGGCCCTTGGACATCATCCGACGGATCTTGACGTCCTCGGCGATGTAGTCCTTGTAGAGCTTGTCGGCGTACCAGCGGGACTTCCAGTCGGTGCTGATGCCGAGCCGGAACCCGTGCGGGTGAACTTTCTGACCCATTACTCGGTCTCCTCCTCGGCCTCAGCGGTCTGCTCCGCCTCGGCCTTCTTCGCCGGAGCCTGCTTGGCCGGGGCCTTCTTCGCGGCGGCCTTCTTGGCCGGCGCGGCCTCGACCTCGTCGGTCTCGTCCGGCTCGGGCGTCACGGCCTTGGCGGCCTTCGTCGCCTTGGCCACGCCGGCCTTGGCCGCACGGGCCTGGGCCGCCGGGACGCTCTCGACCACGATCGTGATGTGGCTGGTGCGCTTGCGGATCCGGTACGCCCGGCCCTGCGCCCGCGGCCGGAACCGCTTGAGCGTCGGGCCCTCGTCGACGTAGGCCTCGGCGACCAGGAGCGAATCGGGGTCGAGACGCTCGTTGTTCTCTGCGTTGGCGATGGCGCTCGCGAGCACCTTGTAAACCGGCTCGCTCGCCGACTGCGGCGCGAACTGCAGCACCGTGAGTGCCTCGCGCGCGGGCAGCCCGCGAACAAGGTTCACCACACGGCGCGCCTTCATCGGCGACACGCGCACGTGCCGCGCGATGGCCCGCGCACCGGGCACCGCCGCCTCGCTCTTCGTTGGCATCGGGAAATCCTCTTGATTCCTATCGGCTGCCTTAGCGGCGGCGGCTCTTCCGGTCGTCCTTCTCGTGACCCTTGAACGTGCGGGTCAGCGCGAACTCGCCGAGCTTGTGCCCGACCATCGCCTCGGTCACGAACACGGGCACGTGCTTGCGCCCGTCGTGGACGGCGATCGTGTGGCCGAGCATCTCGGGGACGATCGTCGACCGGCGAGACCAGGTCTTGATGACGTTCTTGGAGTTCTTGGCGTTCTGGACTTCCACCTTCTTGATCAGGTGGTCGTCAACGAACGGGCCCTTCTTCAGGCTGCGAGGCATTGCTCAGGCTCCTTAGCCGCGCTTCCGGGTGGCGTAACGCCGACGGACGATGAGACGGTCGCTCGGCTGGCCCTTGCGCCGCGTACGGCCCTCCGGCTTGCCCTTCGGGTTGACCGGGTGGCGACCACCCGAGGTCTTACCCTCACCACCACCGTGCGGGTGGTCGATCGGGTTCATCGCGACACCGCGGACGGTCGGGCGCTTGCCCTTCCAGCGCATGCGACCGGCCTTGCCCCAGTTGATGTTCGACTGGTCGGCGTTGCCGATCTCACCGACGGTCGCCCGGCAGTGCACGTCGACGCGGCGGATCTCACCCGAGGGCATACGCAGCGTGGCGTACTGCCCTTCGCGGCCCAGCAGCTGAATGCCGACGCCGGCCGAGCGGGCCAGCTTGGCCCCGCCGCCCGGGCGCAGCTCCACCGCGTGGACGGTGGTGCCGACCGGGATGTTGCGCAGCGGCAGGTTGTTGCCCGGCTTGATGTCCGCGCCGGCGCCCGCCTCGACCTGGTCGCCCTGCTTGAGGTCCTTCGGGGCGATGATGTACCGCTTCTCGCCATCGGCGTAGTGCAGCAGGGCGATGCGCGCGGTCCGGTTCGGGTCGTACTCGATGTGCGCGACCTTGGCCGGGATCCCGTCCTTGTCCGCACGCCGGAAGTCGATCAGCCGGTACTGGCGCTTGTGCCCGCCGCCCTGGTGGCGCGCGGTGATGCGCCCGTGGACGTTGCGGCCGCCCTTGCTGGGCAGCGGAACGAGCAGCGACTTCTCAGGCGTCGACCGGGTGATCTCCGCGAAGTCGGCAACGCTCGAACCACGACGACCGGGCGTCGTCGGCTTGTATTTGCGAATAGCCATCGTCTATACCCCTCAGCTGACCGGTCCGCCGAAGGCTTCGATCCGGTCACCCTCGGCGAGCTTCACCATCGCCCGCTTCGTGTCCTTGCGCTTGCCCCAGCCCGTGCGGGTGCGCTTGCGCTTGCCTTCGCGGTTGATGGTGTTGACCGACAGGACGCGGACGTTGAAGATCTGCTGGATCGCGATCTTGATTTCCGTCTTGTTGGCGTCCGGGTGCACCAGGAACGTGTACCAGTTGCGGTTGAGCTCGCTGTAGCTCTTCTCAGAGACTACCGGCTGGATGATCACGTCGCGCGGATCGGCGATCGTCGCCATGGCTCAGCCCTCCTCGTTGCGGTCAGCGTCGTCGCTGTCGCCAACGCTCTCAGACAGCACTGCCGGCACCCCGAGAAACTCGTTGAGCGCCGCGGTGGTGAAGACCACCTGGTCGGCGACGAGCACGTCGTGGGTGTTGAGCTGGTCGGCGACCAGCAGGTGCACCGACTGCTCGTTGCGCAGGCTCAGCCAGTTGGCCTCGTCGTCGCGGGCGAGGACCACCAGGACGCGGCGCGCCTCGGTGATGCCGCGCAGCACGGCGAGCGCGCCCTTGGTCTTCGGCGTGTCGCCCTCGACGAAGGTCTCCACGACGTGGATCCGGCCGTCGCGGGCCCGGTCCGACAGGGCGCCGCGCAGGGCGGCCGCCTTCATCTTCTTGTTCACCCGCTGGCTGTAGTCGCGCGGCACCGGGCCGTGCACGACGCCACCACCGGTGAACTGCGGCGCGCGGATCGAGCCCTGGCGGGCGCGGCCCGTGCCCTTCTGCTTGTAGGGCTTCTTGCCGCCGCCGGCCACCTCGCCGCGGGTCTTGGCCTTGTGCGTGCCCTGGCGGGCCGCGTTGAGCTGGGCCACGACGACCTGGTGCATCAGCGGGATGCTGGCCTGCGTGTCGAAGATGTTGTCCGGCAGCTCTACGGTGCCGTTGGTCGACCCGTCGACCTTACGAACGTCAACGGTGGTCACTTGGTGATACCACCCTTCTGCGACTTCGCCTCGACCTTGGCCGCGCTGCGCAGCAGTACGAGGCTGCCCTTCGGGCCCGGGATCGCGCCCCTGACGAGAATCAGGTTGTCCTCGGACTCGATCTTCTGGATCGTGACGTTCTGCACGGTGAAGCGCACGCCACCCATGCGACCGGCCATGCGGACGCCCTTGAAGACGCGACCCGGGGTCGCGCAGGCGCCGATGGAGCCGGGCGAGCGGTGCTTGCGCTCGACACCGTGGCTGGCCCGCAGGCCGTGGAAGCCGTGTCGCTTCATGACACCGGCGTAGCCCTTGCCCTTGCTGCGGCCGGTCACGTCGATGCGCTGACCGGCGGCGAAGGAGTCCGCGGTGATCTCCTGGCCGAGCGAGTACTCACCCGCGTCGGTGGTCCGCAGCTCAACGATATGCCGGCGCGGGGCGACGTCCGCCTTGGCGAAGTGGCCGGCGCGCGGCTTGTTGACCTTGCGCGGGTCGATCTGACCCCACGCCAGCTGCACCGCCGAGTAGCCGTCATTGTCGGGCGTGCGCACCTGAGTCACGACGCACGGGCCGGCCTGCACCACGGTCACGGGGACAACCTTGCCGTTGTCCCAGACCTGGGTCATGCCGAGCTTCTCACCCAGGATGCCCTTGACTTGCCTGTCCATAAGTCCGAGTCCCTACAGCTTGATCTCGATGTCGACGCCGGCCGGCAGGTCGAGACGCATGAGCGAGTCGACCGTCTTCGGGGTGGGGTCGATGATGTCGATCAGACGCTTGTGCGTGCGCATCTCGAAGTGCTCGCGCGAGTCCTTGTACTTGTGCGGCGAGCGGATCACGCAGTAGCGGTTGATCTCAGTGGGCAGCGGCACCGGCCCCGCGACCTGTGCCCCGGTGCGCGTGACCGTCTCAACGATCTTCCGCGCCGAGGAGTCGACGACCTCGTGGTCGTAGGCCTTGAGCCGGATGCGGATCTTCTGTCCCGCCATGGTGGCTTCAGTTCCCTCTCTCATGCGGGGTCTTGCAACCCCGCCAAACCCCGAAGGGTCCGGTGCCGCCTATTGGAGTGTCCGACCCCCGCGGTCGGGCGTGTCGCGGCCAAGGGCCAGGCTCCGCCACAGAACATTTCCCGCTGTGGAGACCTACCCCAGGGCGCGCCACGCCCAGTCGAGGGGATCCGCGCCAGTCACAGGACTGACGCCGCGCAGAAGCGGTCGAGACTTCTCAACGAGCAGCCTCGACCGCCCCACGACGCAACCCGACCATTATGCCGCAAGCACTGCGGCAAAGTGAAATCGGGGTACCTCAGGGTTGTTACTTGATGATCTTCGTCACACGACCAGCGCCGACGGTGCGGCCACCCTCGCGAATCGCGAAGCGGAGGTTCTCCTCCATCGCGATGGGCTGGATGAGCTGCACGGCCATGCTGGTGTTGTCGCCGGGCATGACCATCTCGGTGCCCTCGGGCAGCGTGACGACGCCGGTAACGTCCGTGGTGCGGAAGTAGAACTGCGGCCGGTAGTTCTGGAAGAACGGGGTGTGCCGGCCACCCTCCTCCTTGGAGAGGATGTAGACGGTCGCCTCGAACTCGGTGTGCGGGGTGTTGCTGCCCGGCTTCACCACGACCATGCCGCGCTCGACGTCCTCGCGCTTGATACCACGCAGGAGCAGACCGACGTTCTCGCCGGCACGCGCCTCGTCGAGGATCTTGCGGAACATCTCGATCGCCGTGCAGGTGGTCTTCATCGACTTGGCCTTGATGCCAACGATCTCGACCTCCTCGTTCGGCTTGAGGATGCCACGCTCGACGCGACCGGTGACGACCGTGCCACGACCGGTGATCGTGAAGACGTCCTCGACGGGCATGAGGAACGGCTTCTCGGTCTCACGCTCGGGCTGCGGGATCGCGGTGTCGACCGCGGTCATCAGCTCCATGAGCGCGTCGGACCACTTCGGGTCGCCCTCGAGCGCCTTGAGCGCCGAGACGCGCACCACCGGAGCGTCGTCGCCCGGGAACTCCTGGCTCGACAGCAGCTCGCGAACCTCGAGCTCGACGAGCTCGAGGAGCTCCTCGTCGTCGACCATGTCGCTCTTGTTGAGCGCCACGACGATGTACGGCACACCGACCTGGCGGGCCAGCAGCACGTGCTCACGGGTCTGCGGCATCGGGCCGTCGGTCGCCGCCACCACCAGGATCGCGCCGTCCATCTGCGCGGCACCGGTGATCATGTTCTTGATGTAGTCGGCGTGACCCGGGCAGTCCACGTGGGCGTAGTGCCGGCTCTCGGTCTGGTACTCGACGTGCGCGATCGAGATCGTGATGCCGCGGGCCTTCTCCTCCGGCGCCTTGTCGATCTCGTCGAACGGCGTGTACGGGTTCACGTCCGGGTACCGGTCGTGCAGCACCTTGGTAATGGCCGCCGTCAGCGTCGTCTTACCGTGGTCGATGTGACCGATGGTGCCGATGTTGACGTGCGGCTTAGTCCGCTCGAACTTCGCCTTCGCCACTGGTGTCCTCCTGTGGACTTCTTGGTTCACGGTGCGCCGACGCTGGAAGCGCCGACGGACCCTGTCGACGGATCATCCCCACGTGAAGCGGGGAAGCTACTCTCCGGTCGCCTTCGCGATGATCTCCTTCGCCACGTTCGCGGGAACCTCGGCGTAGGAGTCGAACTGCATCGAGTAGCTCGCCCGGCCCTGAGTCTTCGACCGGAGGTCGCCGACGTAGCCGAACATTTCCGAGAGCGGCACGGTGGCTCGGACGACGCGGGCACCGCCGCGCTCCTCCATTGCCTGGATAGTGCCACGCCGGGAGTTGAGGTCGCCGATGACGTCGCCCATGTTCTCCTCGGGCGTCGTCACCTCCACGGCCATCAGCGGCTCGAGCAGCACCGGGTTGGCCCTGCGGGCCGCGTCCTTGAGCACCATCGAGCCGGCGATCTTGAAGGCCATCTCCGAGGAGTCGACCTCGTGGTACTGGCCGTCCAGCAGCGTGAGCTTGATGCCGACCAGCGGGAAGCCCGCCAGCACGCCGTACTGCATGGCGTCCTGGGCACCGGCGTCGACCGAAGGGATGAACTCCTTCGGGATGCGGCCACCGGTGACCGCGTTGACGAACTCGTAGGTGGGACCGTCGGCGCTGGTCTCCAGCGGCTCGAGCTTGATGATCACTCGGGCGTACTGGCCGGAGCCACCCGTCTGCTTCTTGTGGGTGTACTCGACCTTCTCCGCGACCGACTTGATCGTCTCGCGGTAGGCCACCTGCGGCTTGCCGATGTTGGCCTCGACGTTGAACTCGCGCCGCATGCGGTCGACGAGGATGTCGAGGTGCAGCTCGCCCATGCCGGCGATGACCGTCTGCCCGGTCTCCTCGTCGTTCTTGACGCGGAAGGTCGGGTCCTCCTCGGCCAGGCGCTGAATGGCGGTGCCCAGCTTCTCCTGGTCGGCCTTCGTCTTGGGCTCGATGGCCACCTCGATGACCGGCTCCGGGAAGGTCATCGACTCCAGGATGACCGGGTTGGCCGGGTCGCACAGCGTGTCACCGGTGGTGGTCTGCTTGAGACCCTGCACGGCGATGATGTCGCCGGCGCCGGCGCTGCTGCGCTCCTCACGCTTGTTCGCGTGCATCTGGTAGATCTTGCCGATCCGCTCCTTGCGGTCCTTGGTGGAGTTGACCACCTGGGTGCCGGAGTCGAGCGTGCCGGAGTAGATGCGCACGTAGGTGAGCTTGCCGAGGTGCTTGTCGGTCTGGATCTTGAAGGCCAGACCGGAGAACGGCTCTTCGATCGAGGGCTTGCGCAGCAGCGGCGTCTCGCCATCCGTCGCGATGCCCTCGATGGCCGGGATGTCCAGCGGGGAGGGCAGGAAGTCCACGACGGCGTCGAGCATGGGCTGCACGCCCTTGTTCTTGAACGCCGAGCCACACACGACCGGGTTCAGCTTGCCGGCGATCGTGGCCTTGCGGATCGCGGCCTTGAGCTCCTTGACCTCGAACGTGTCGCCGTCGAGGTAGCGGACCATGATGTCGTCGTCCGTCTCGGCCAGCGTCTCGAGGAGTTTGTCCCGATACTCGTTGGCCTGCTCGACCAGGTCCTCCGGGATCGCCTCGATGGCGTAGTCCTCGCCCTTCTGGGTCTCGCCGCGCCAGGTCAGCGCGCGCATCTCCAGAAGGTCGACAACGCCGATGTGGTCACCCTCGAGCCCGATCGGGATCTGCAGCACCAGCGGGGTGGCGTTGAGCCGGTCGACCATCATCTGCACGCAGCGGAAGAAGTCCGCGCCCGTGCGGTCCAGCTTGTTGACGAAGCACATACGCGGGACGTTGTACTTGTCCGCCTGGCGCCAGACGTTCTCGGTCTGCGGCTCCACACCGGCAACGCCGTCGTAGACCGCCACCGCGCCGTCCAGGACGCGCAGCGACCGCTCGACCTCGACCGTGAAGTCGACGTGGCCGGGCGTGTCGATGATCTGGATCGTGTGGCCCTTCCACTCGCACTTCGTGGCGGCGGAGGTGATGGTGATACCGCGCTCCTGCTCCTGCTCCATCCAGTCCATGACCGCCGCGCCCTCGTGGACCTCGCCGATCTTGTACGTGATGCCGGTGTAGAAGAGGATGCGCTCGGTCGTCGTCGTCTTACCGGCGTCGATGTGCGCCATGATGCCGATGTTGCGGACCTTGGCGAGGGCGGCGTCTGCGGCAGCCACTACAAATCCCTACTTCGTCTCTCGTCGGATGCTCGGTAAAGCGTCGCTTACCAGCGGTAGTGCGCGAAGGCCTTGTTGGACTCCGCCATCTTGTGGGTGTCCTCGCGGCGCTTCACCGAAGCACCGAGGCCGTTGCTGGCGTCCAGCAGCTCGTTCATGAGGCGCTCGACCATGGTCTTCTCGCGGCGGGCGCGGGAGTAGGTGACCAGCCAGCGCAGGCCCAGCGTGGTGGCGCGGACCGGCTTGACCTCGACCGGAACCTGGTAGGTCGCGCCACCGACGCGGCGGCTGCGGACCTCGAGGGTCGGCTTCACGTTGTCCATGGCGCGCTTGAGCGTCACCACGGGGTCGGTGCCGGTCTTCTCCCGGGCGCCCTCGAGAGCGCTGTAGACGATGCGCTCGGCGAGCTGGCGCTTGCCCTCGACCAGGATCTTGTTGATCAACTGGGTGACAAGCAGGGAGTTGTAGACCGGGTCCGCCACGAGCGGCCGGCGCGGCGCGGGGCCTTTACGCGGCATGTCAGCTCTTCTCCTTCTTCGCGCCGTAACGGCTACGAGCCTGCTTGCGGTTGCGAACGCCCTGGGTGTCCAGCGAACCGCGGATGATCTTGTAACGCACGCCAGGGAGGTCCTTCACACGGCCGCCACGGACGAGCACGATCGAGTGCTCCTGAAGGTTGTGACCGACACCGGGGATGTAGGCCGTCACCTCGATACCGTTGCTCAGCCGCACACGGGCCACCTTGCGCAGCGCCGAGTTGGGCTTCTTCGGCGTGGTGGTGTACACACGCGTGCAGACGCCCCGTCGCTGCGGGCTGCCCTTGAGCGCCGGCGTCTTTGTCTTGCTCAGCTTCGCCTGGCGGCCCTTGCGGACCAGCTGCTGGATCGTAGGCACTGGGCCTGCCTCTCCCTTCGGCCTCACGGCCGCACGTCTTCTCTTCTGTCTGCCCGGCGGTGACCGGCACCCGCGGTCGGGCGTGTCGCCTGTTCCGCGACCCGGCCCGTTTGATCCCAGCCCGGGGTTGTGGTCCGCACCCACCCTCACTCCCGCGGAGCGGGGCCGATGTGGGCGCACGCACGAGTTGCCCGGCAAAGCCGGGCACGAGGGGAAAGAGTACCCACCGTGAGGACGCTGGTCAAAATCGCTCTACGATATTGGCCCTCGGCCTGCTGACGGAACACTCTTCACCCCTAGAGTACCTGGTCGCGGATCGAAGTGTCCGGGGGCCTCCATTTCGCCCGCTCCGGGCCCCCGAGGGTGTGGCTGCGGGGTCAGAGCGCGGCCGCCAGCAGCAGCGCGAGCAGGGCGAGCCCGGCGCCGACGGCACCGAGGACGATGCCGCTGATCGCCATCCCCCGTCCGGTGACCTGGCCGGCCGACTGGCGGACCCGGCGGTTACCCAGCAGGCCCAGGATCAGCGCGCCTGCGCCGATGAAGACCCCCAGAACGGTGAACGCGCCGCTCGCGGTGAGGCCCCACCCCGCCTCGGCCCCGCTCGCGCCGAGGCACATGGAGAAGAGCCCGACGAGGATCGAGGCGATGCCCGCCACCATCGCGCCGATGGCCTGGCCGCTGGGGATCGGGTGGATGGTCGGGTAGGCGACCCCGAAGGGCGTGCCCTGCACGAGGTCCACCCGCATCATCGGCGACGCCGACGGCGCCCCGGCGTAGGCGGGCGGCAGGGCGTACGGCTGGGGCTGCGACGGGTACGGCGGCTGGGGCTGGGGCGGATGCGCCGGGTACTGGTACGGGTTCGGCGGGTAGCCCATCAGTGCACCGTCTTCGGCGGGTAGCTCATCAGTTCACCGTCGAGTCGAAGTCGGCGCCGCCGCGGTGCCGGGCGTAGTGCAGCAGCCCGATGATGGCCAGCACGACCAGGCCCGCGATGGCGAGCACGATGCCGGTCCAGGCCAGCCGCACGCCGCTGCGCAGCCGGCGGGCGCCGAGCAGGAAGCCGTCGGCGGCCACCAGCTCCCGGTGCGACTCGCGGGCCATGAGCAGCGCCAGGGTCGCCGGGATCAACCCGCCCAGGAACGGCCCGGTGACCACGGACAGCAGGCCGAGCCCGAACACGGCCGTCGCCTTCGTCGCGCGGACCGGGTCCGGGTCCAGCGGGTGCCGGGTCGAGGACGTCACGCCTCGACTCTATCCGGTGAACACGAAAGGGGCGGGAACCCCACGGGTCCCCGCCCCTTTCGCCGTTCGCTGGTCCCTGCTCAGCGGAGCGACCTCTACCGGAACGAGCCCAGATCGAAGTCGTCCAGCGGGACGGCCTGGCCGCTGGCCGGGCCGAAGCCGTAGTCGGCCTCCGGGTAGCCGGTCATCGAGTAGACCTTGGCCTTCGCCTCCTCGGTCGGCTCGACCCGGATGCTGCGGTACTTGCTGATGCCCGTACCGGCCGGGATGAGCTTACCGATGATGACGTTCTCCTTCAGACCGATCAGCGAGTCGCTGCGCGCGTGGATCGCCGCGTCGGTCAGCACCCGGGTCGTCTCCTGGAACGAGGCCGCGGACAGCCACGACTCCGTCGCCAGCGACGCCTTGGTGATACCCATCAGGACCGGACGGCCGGCCGCCGGCTCGCCGCCCTCGGCGACGACGCGGCGGTTCTCGGCCTCGAACATCGCGCGGTCCACGAGCACGCCCGGCAGGAACTCGGTCGAGCCGGAGTCGATGACCGTCACCCGCTTGAGCATCTGGCGAATGATGATCTCGATGTGCTTGTCGTGGATCAGCACGCCCTGGGAGCGGTACACCTCCTGGACCTCGGAGGTCAGGTGAACCTGGACCGCCCGGGGACCCATGATGCGCAGCAGCTCGTGCGGGTCGATCGTGCCCTCGGTGAGCTTCTCGCCGACCTCGACGTGCTCGCCGTCCTGGATGCGCAGCTTGACGCGCCGGCTGAGCTTGTCGTGGACGATCTCGTCGCTGCCGTCGTCCGGCACGATGATGATCTTCCGCATGCGCTCGCCGTCCTCGATGCGCACGCGGCCGGGGGTGTCGGCGATGGGCGCCTTACCCTTCGGCACGCGGGCCTCGAAGATCTCCTGGACACGGGGCAGACCCTGGGTGATGTCCTCACCCGCGACGCCACCGGTGTGGAAGGTACGCATCGTCAGCTGCGTGCCCGGCTCACCGATCGACTGGGCGGCGATGATGCCGACCGCCTCGCCGACGTCGACGGTCTTGCCCGTGGGCAGCGACCGGCCGTAGCAGGCGCCACAGACGCCCAGCTTCGACTCGCAGGTGAGCACGCTGCGGACCCGGACGGTCTCCACGCCCGCGGCGACCAGCAGGTCGACCACGATCGAGTTGATGTCGGTGCCGCGCTCGGCGACCATCCGCCCATCCTTGTCCCGCACGTCGTCGGCGAGGGTGCGCGCGTGCACGCCCGTCTCCGCGTGGGTGTGGATGCGCAGCACGCCGTTGTCGAACTCGCCGACCGCCATCGGGATGGCGCGGTCGGTGCCGCAGTCCTCCTCGCGGATGATGACGTCCTGCGACACGTCGACCAGACGACGGGTCAGGTAACCCGAGTCGGCGGTCCGCAGCGCGGTGTCGGCCAGACCCTTGCGGGCACCGTGGGTGGAGATGAAGTACTCCAGCACGGACAGACCCTCGCGGTACGACGCCTTGATCGGCCGCGGGATGATCTCGCCCTTCGGGTTGGCCACCAGGCCACGGATCGCGGCGATCTGGCGGAGCTGGAGGAGGTTACCGCGGGCACCCGAGTTGATCATCTTCCACAGCGGGTTCTCGCGCGGCAGCGCGCTCTCCATCTCCTTGGCCACCTCGCCGGTCGCCTTGGTCCAGATCTCGATGAGCTCGCCGCGGCGCTCCTCGGCGGTCATGAGACCACGCTGGTACTGCTTGTCGATCCGCTGCGCCTCTTTCTCGTAGCGCTCGAGGATCTCCGCCTTGCGAGGCGGCTGGATGACGTCCTCCATGCCGATGGTGACGCCGGACCAGGTGGCCCAGTGGAAGCCGGCCATCTTGAGCGCGTCCAGGGTGGCCGCCAGCGAGACCTTCGGGAAGCGCTCGGCGAGGTCGTTGACGATCGCCGACAGCTGGCCCTTGCGGATCTCGTAGTTCACGAAGCGGTACCCCACGGGCAGCGTCTCGTTGAACAGCACCCGGCCGAGCGTGGTCTCGATGGTGACCGTCTCGCCCGCCTGCCAGCCCTCGGGGGACTCCCACGGCGCCGCGCCCGGGCCGTTGTCGACCCCGACGATGCCCTTCAGGCGGATCTTCACCGGCGCCTGCAGGTGCAGCTCGCCGTTGTCGAACGCCATCCGCGCCTCGGCGTCGGAGCTGAACGTGCGCCCCTCGCCCAGCAGGTTCTGCTGGATGTGGGTGAGGTGGTACAGACCGATGATCATGTCCTGGGTAGGCATGGTCACCGGCTTGCCGTCGGCCGGCTTGAGGATGTTGTTGCTGGACAGCATGAGGATGCGCGCCTCGGCCTGGGCCTCGGCGGACAGCGGCACGTGCACGGCCATCTGGTCGCCGTCGAAGTCGGCGTTGAAGGCGGTGCAGACCAGCGGGTGGATCTGGATGGCCTTGCCCTCGACCAGCTGCGGCTCGAAGGCCTGGATGCCCAGGCGGTGCAGGGTCGGCGCGCGGTTGAGCAGCACCGGGTGCTCCGCGATGACCTCCTCCAGCACGTCCCACACGACCGGCCGCTGACGCTCGACCATGCGCTTGGCCGACTTGATGTTCTGCGCGTGGTTGAGGTCCACCAGGCGCTTCATCACGAACGGCTTGAACAGCTCCAGCGCCATCTGCTTGGGCAGGCCGCACTGGTGCAGCTTGAGCTGCGGGCCGACGACGATGACCGAACGGCCGGAGTAGTCGACGCGCTTGCCCAGCAGGTTCTGCCGGAAGCGGCCCTGCTTGCCCTTGAGCATGTCGGACAGCGACTTCAGCGGGCGGTTACCGGGGCCGGTGACCGGGCGGCCGCGGCGACCGTTGTCGAACAGCGCGTCGACGGCCTCCTGCAGCATCCGCTTCTCGTTGTTGACAATGATCTCCGGGGCACCCAGGTCGATCAGGCGCTTGAGCCGGTTGTTCCGGTTGATCACCCGCCGGTACAGGTCGTTGAGGTCGCTGGTGGCGAAGCGGCCACCGTCGAGCTGCACCATCGGGCGCAGGTCCGGCGGGATGACCGGAACGCAGTCCAGCACCATGCCCAGCGGCGAGTTGGCGGTGTTCAGGAACGCCGCGACGACCTTGAGCCGCTTGAGCGCCCGGATCTTGCGCTGACCCTTGCCGCTGCGGATGGTCTCGCGCAGCAGCTCGGCCTCGTCGTCGAGGTCCAGGTTCTCCAGCAGAGCCTTGATCGCCTCCGCGCCCATGGCGCCGGAGAAGTACTCGCCGAAGCGGTCGCGCAGCTCACGGTAGAGCAGCTCGTCGGTGATGAGGTTCTTGCGCTCCAGCTTGCGGAACGTGTCCATGACCTCGTCGAGGCGGTCGATCTCGCGCTGCGCCCGGTCGCGGATCTGGCGCATCTCGCGCTCGCCGGCCTCCTTGACCTTGCGGCGCACGTCGGCCTTGGCGCCCTCGGCCTCAAGCTCGGCCAGGTCCTGCTCCAGCTTCGCGGCGCGCTTCTCGATCTCCGAGTCGCGGGCGTTCTCCGCCTGCCGCTTCTCGGCCGACACCTCGTTCTCGAGGGTGGCCAGGTCGCGGTGGCGGGCCTCCTTGTCGACGCTGGTGATCACGTACGACGCGAAGTAGATGATCTTTTCGAGATCCTTGGGGGCAAGGTCCAGCAGGTAGCCGAGGCGGCTGGGCACACCCTTGAAGTACCAGATGTGCGTGACCGGCGCGGCGAGCTCGATGTGGCCCATGCGCTCGCGGCGGACCTTCGCCCGGGTCACCTCGACGCCGCAGCGCTCGCAGATGATGCCCTTGAAGCGGACCCGCTTGTACTTACCGCAGTAGCACTCCCAGTCCCGGGTGGGGCCGAAGATCTTCTCGCAGAAGAGCCCGTCCTTCTCCGGCTTCAGGGTGCGGTAGTTGATCGTCTCGGGCTTCTTGACCTCGCCGTGCGACCACTGCCGGATGTCGTCGGCCGTGGCCAGGCCGATGCGGAGCTCGTCGAAGTAGTTGACGTCGAGCACTTCGTCTATGTCCTCACGATTCAGTTGCTCGGGTAATTGCTAGGTCGCGGGGCCGGCGCCCCTCCGTCAGAAGGGCACCGGCCGCGAATCACACTTCCTCGACGCTGCTCGGCTCGCGCCGCGAGAGGTCGATGCCCAGTTCCTCGGCCGCGCGGAACACCTCGTCGTCCGTCTCGCGCATCTCGAGGGCCACGCCGTCGCTGGAGAGCACCTCGACGTTCAGGCACAGCGACTGCAGCTCCTTGAGGAGCACCTTGAAGGACTCCGGGATGCCCGGCTCCGGGATGTTCTCGCCCTTGACGATCGCCTCGTAGACCTTGACGCGTCCGAGGACGTCGTCGGACTTGATCGTCAGCAGCTCCTGCAGCGCGTAGGCCGCGCCGTAGGCCTGCATGGCCCAGCACTCCATCTCACCGAAGCGCTGGCCACCGAACTGCGCCTTACCACCCAGCGGCTGCTGCGTGATCATCGAGTACGGCCCGGTGGAGCGAGCGTGGATCTTGTCGTCGACCAGGTGGTTGAGCTTGAGGATGTAGATGTAGCCGACCGCGATCGGGTCCGGCAGCGGCTCGCCGGAGCGGCCGTCGAACAGCCGCGCCTTGCCGCTCGCCCCGATCAGCTGGTTGCCGTCCCGGTTGGGCAGCGTGCTGCTCAGCAGGCCGGCGATCTCCTCTTCCTTGGCACCGTCGAAGACCGGGGTCGCCACGTTGGTGTCCGGCTCGGACTCCCCCGCGTTGATGGACTTCAGCGCCCGCTTCCACTCGGTGTCGTCACCGTCGATCTTCCAGCCCGTCTTCGCCACCCATCCGAGGTGGGTCTCCAGTACCTGGCCGATGTTCATACGGCTGGGCACGCCGAGCGGGTTGAGCACGATGTCGACCGGGGTCCCGTCCTCGAGGAACGGCATGTCCTCGACCGGCAGGATCTTCGAGATGACACCCTTGTTGCCGTGGCGGCCGGCGAGCTTGTCGCCGTCCTGGATCTTCCGCTTCTGGGCCACGTAGACGCGCACCAGCTCGTTCACGCCCGGGGACAGCTCGTCGCCGTCCTCGCGGCTGAACGTCCGCACCCCGATGACCGTGCCGGTCTCGCCGTGCGGCACCTTGAGGCTGGTGTCGCGGACCTCGCGGGCCTTCTCGCCGAAGATCGCGCGCAGCAGGCGCTCCTCCGGGGTCAGCTCGGTCTCACCCTTGGGCGTGACCTTGCCGACCAGGATGTCGCCGGTGACGACCTCGGCGCCGATCCGGATGATCCCCCGCTCGTCGAGGTCGGCGAGCATTTCCTCGCTGACGTTCGGGATGTCGCGGGTGATCTCCTCCGGCCCCAGCTTGGTGTCGCGCGCGTCGACCTCGTGCTCCTCGATGTGGATCGAGGTGAGGACGTCGTTCTGCACCAGCTTCTGGGACAGGATGATGGCGTCTTCGTAGTTGTGGCCCTCCCAGGGCATGAACGCCACGAGCAGGTTACGCCCGAGCGCCATCTCGCCCTCGTCGGTGCACGGACCGTCGGCGATGACCTGCCCCGCCTCGACCCGGTCGCCCTCGAAGATCACCGGCTTCTGGTTGACGCAGGAGCCGGAGTTGGAGCGGCGGAACTTGTGCAGCAGGTACGTGCGGCGGTGGCCGTCGTCCTGGTGGATGGTGACGTAGTCGGCGCACATGTCCTCGACCACGCCACCGACCTCGGCCACGACCACGTCGCCGGCGTCGACCGCGGCACGGTACTCCATGCCGGTGCCGACCAGCGGGGACTCCGCCTTGACCAGCGGCACGGCCTGACGCTGCATGTTGGCGCCCATGAGGGCCCGGTTGGCGTCGTCGTGCTCGAGGAACGGGATCATCGCGGTCGCGACCGACGTCATCTGCCGCGGCGAGACGTCCATGTAGTCGACCTCGCCCGGCGGGACGTTGTCGACCTCACCGCCCTTCCGGCGGACCAGGATGCGGTCCTCGGCGAAGTTGCCGTCGCTCTTGAGCGGAGCGTTGGCCTGCGCCTTGACGAACCGGTCCTCCTCGTCCGCGGTCAGGTAGTCGATCTGGTCGGTGACCCGGCCGTCGATGACCTTGCGGTACGGCGTCTCCACGAAGCCGAACGGGTTGACCCGCGCGAACGTCGACAGGGCGCCGATGAGACCGATGTTGGGACCCTCGGGGGTCTCGATCGGGCACATCCGGCCGTAGTGCGACGGGTGCACGTCGCGGACCTCGAAGCCGGCCCGCTCACGCGACAGACCACCCGGGCCGAGCGCGCTCAGCCGGCGCCGGTGGGTCAGGCCCGCCAGCGGGTTGGTCTGGTCCATGAACTGGGACAGCTGCGACGTGCCGAAGAACTCCTTGATCGCCGCCACGACGGGGCGGATGTTGATCAGGGTCTGCGGCGTGATCGCCTCGACGTCCTGCGTGGTCATGCGCTCGCGCACGACGCGCTCCATCCGGGACAGGCCCACGCGGACCTGGTTCTGGATGAGCTCGCCGACCGTGCGCAGGCGCCGGTTGCCGAAGTGGTCGATGTCGTCGGCCTCGTAGCCCTCTTCGCCCGTGTGCAGGCGGCAGAGGTACTCGACCGTGGCGACGATGTCGTCCTCGGTCAGCACGCCCTGGTTGATCGGCACACCCAGTTCGAGCTTCTTGTTGAACTTGTATCGACCAACCTTGGCGACGTCGTACCGCTTCGGGTTGAAGAAGAGGTTGTCGAGCAGGTTCTGGGCGTTCTCCCGCGTCGGCGGCTCACCCGGCCGCAGCTTGCGGTAGATGTCCAGCAGCGCCTCATCCTGGCCGGCGATGTGGTCCTTCTCGAGCGTGGTCATCATGAGCTCGGACCAGCCGAACTTCTCACGGATGCGCTCGGCCGACCAGCCGATGGCCTTGAGCAGGACCGAGACGGCCTGCCGACGCTTGCGGTCGATGCGGACACCGACGGTGTCGCGCTTGTCGATGTCGAACTCCAGCCAGGCGCCCCGGCTCGGGATCACCTTGACGCTGGTGAGGTCCCGGTCGGACGTCTTGTCCGGCTGCTTGTCGAAGTACACGCCCGGCGAGCGAACGAGCTGGCTCACCACGACGCGCTCGGTGCCGTTGATGATGAACGTGCCCTTGGGCGTCATCATCGGGAAGTCACCCATGAACACCGTCTGGCTCTTGATCTCGCCAGTGGTGTGGTTGGTGAACTCAGCGGTGACGAACAGCGGGGCACAGTAGGTGAGATCCTTCTCCTTGCACTCCTCGATCGGGGCCTTGACCTCGTCGAAGCGCGGCGCGGAGAACGACAGTGACATCGTGCCGGAGAAGTCCTCAATAGGACTGATCTCATCGAGGATCTCCGCGAGCCCTGAACGGGCGTGCTGATCACCGGCCGTGCGGCTCTGCCAATTCTCGTTGCCAACCAGCCAGTCGAACGAGTCGGTTTGGATGGCAAGGAGGTTGGGAACCTCAAGGTGTTCGGTGATCCTGCCGAAGGAGACCCGGCGGGGAGCGTAAGCGCTCGAACTGGTCTTCGCAGGGCGGGAAGCTGCCAAGATGCGTCCTTCCGAGGACCGGTGTTGCAGACAGGCCGTTTCGCGTGCAGCCTGACGACCCCCGATGTGGAGGAGCCCACGAAGAGGCACCTCACGCCGAAGGTGAAGTCAGAAGACAGCGCAAACTAGCAGTGTAGCCGAAGGGCTAACCGCTGTCCAGCGGGCTCGTGCACGATGTTCTCAACGACCTTTTGCGAAGATCGTTTCTCCACCGGCCGACCCGCTCGCGTCGGTCGTGGCCTGCGGGTCTCCTGTCGATGCGCTCAGAACCGCACCCAAGAAGGGTGGGGCACATCGGTCGGGCCGCTCGGCCGCCGCGTCCGCGGAAGGCAGTGCCTGATTAGCGTGCCTGGCCGCCCGTCATCGCGTCAAGGGTTCCCACGCGCGTCGGCCCGGCGTGACAGATATCTCGCATCCCGACCACTAAGTGTTGTGGTCGCCACCCTAGATCTTGGGGTCCTTACAGTCATGCCAACGGCAGGGGCACCCCCGGACAACAAGAGCGGCCGCCGGGAAACCCGGCGGCCGCCACGTCGCGGGGTGCGACCTTACTTGAGGGTGACCTTCGCGCCCTCGGCCTCGAGCTTGGCCTTGGCCTTGTCGGCGGCCTCCTTGTTGGCCTTCTCGAGGACGGCCTTCGGGGCGGCCTCGACGAGGTCCTTGGCCTCCTTGAGGCCCAGGCCGGTCAGCTCGCGCACGACCTTGATGACCTGGATCTTCTTGCCGCCGTCGCCCTCGAGGATGACGTCGAACTCGCTCTGCTCTTCCTTCTCCTCGGCCGGCGCGGCCGGGCCGCCCGCGGCGGCGATCGCGACGGGCGCGGCCGCGGTGACATCGAAGACGTCCTCGAACTGCTTCACGAACTCGGAGAGCTCGATCAGCGTCATCTCCTTGAAGGCCTCGAGGAGCTCGTCGTTGCTCAGCTTCGCCATGGTGGCATTTCCTTTCGAAAGTTTTGGTTGGTCGACGGGCGGCGATTACTCGGCCGCGCCGCCGGATTCCTCTGCGCGCTTGTCCGCCAGCGCCTGAACGGTCCGGGCCGCCTTCGACAGCGGAGCCTGGAACAGCGCGGCGGCCTTGCTCAGGTTCGCCTTCATGGCGCCGGCCAGCTTCGCCAGCAGCACCTCGCGGGACTCCAGGTCGGCCAGGCGACGGACCTCGTCCGCGCTGATGGCCCTGCCCTCGAACACGCCGCCCTTGATGATCAGCAGCGGGTGGGCCTTCGCGAACTCGCGCAGGCCCTTGGCCGCCTCGACCGGGTCGCCGCCGACGAAGGCGAGCGCGGTAGGACCGGAGAACAAATCGTCGAGCCCGCTGATGCCCGCATCCGTCGCGGCACGCTTCGCGAGCGTGTTCTTCGCGACGGCGTACGTGGTCTCGCGGCCCAGGCTGCGGCGCAGGTTCTTGAGCTGCGCCACGGTAAGGCCGCGGTACTCGGTCAGCACGGTGGCCGTGGAGCCCCGGAACTTGTCGGTAAGCTCCGCAACCGCGGTGGCCTTGTCGTCTCGAACCGCCTTGTCCGCCATGTCCCTCCTCTCTCGTTGCTTCGGGGTGCTGGATGGCCCCGGCAATGAAAAACGCCCCGGGCGCAGGGGCGCACGGAGCGGAGAGGACGGCACGCGGTGGCGCCGGCGATCACAGCTGTTGCACGGCCCTGCGCGGGTCGCCCGCATTGCTACGGGACCTTCGATGTCCGCTCACGCGGACATGACCAGCGGTCTTCGGGTTTCAGTGGAAAAGAGTACGTGACGGTCTTGCCGCCGCCAAATCAGGCCCGGTCTTTTCGGATTTGCCCGTAGCCGGCCACCGCGATCGCGGTCCACGCCACGCCCCACAGCGTCGTGACGGCGATGGCCGGCAGGTGGGCGGCGCCGACCGTGTCGCGGGCCGCGCGCATCACCGGCGGGGCCAGCCACGGCACCGGGAAGCTCTTGAGGCCGAAGACGACGGCGAAGACGATGCCGGAGACCAGCACGGCCACCCCGCGCCCGGTCTGCATGGTCACCGCGCGGCTGGCCAGGGCGCCGAGGGCCACGGCGGGCAGCAGGAGCAGCAGGTGGGCCCAGACGCCGAGGGCGATGCCGACAGACAGCGGCGGGTCCCCGGCCTTCGGGGTGGTGACGCCGCCGACGACCCACGGCAGTGCCAGTGCGATCAGGACCAGCGGCAGGCCGGCGATGGCCGCCGCGAGCAGGCCGGCCGCGATCTCCTTGGCGGCCCCGCCGACGGCGATCCGGCCGAGGCGGCGCTGCACGTCCGGCTCGACGTCGAGCAGGACCTTGCTCTGCCAGGCGAGCACCACGAACAGGATGGCGGCGGAGACCCCGTAGGCCTCGCCGGCCTGCGCCTGGCCGCCGCCGTAGAGCACCGAGAGCACGATCAGGGCCGCCAGCAGCGGGGCGATCGCTCGCCCCGTCTGCATGAAGCCGGCCAGCCGCATGCGGATGAGCGCGATCATGACAGGGGGACCTCATCCCGTACCGTCAACACGTCGAAGCCCGCCGAGCGCAGGCGCGCGACCGTCTCGTGCGCCTCGGCCGCATCGACGGCGAGTTCGATCACCTTCTTCGCCGCGGGCCGCTCCCCCACGTGCACCTGGCCCTCGCGGACGTGCCAGCGGCTGGCGCCGGGCAGCCGGGCGACCTCGCCCAGATGATCGCTGACCAGGACCGAACCGCCGCGCGCGACGACCTCGGCGACGATCGCCGGCACCTGCTCGCGGGTCTGCGCGTCGAGGCCCTCCCAGGGCTCGTCGAGGACCAGCAGGCCGGGCGGGGCGAGCAGCGCCTGGACGAGGCCGACCTTCTGGGCCGAGCCCTTCGACAGCCGGCCGAGCCGGACGTCGAGGAAGTGCTCGAAGTGCAGCCGGCGCGCCCAGCGCTCGATCTCCGCGGTGCCGTCCAGGCCGCGGATGGCCGCCGTGTGCCGCAGGTGGGTACGGGCGGTGAAGGGCTGATCGGCCGGAAAGCGCTCGGGCACCCAGCCGACCACCTCGGGCCGTCCGGTGATGAGGCCCTTGGCTGGTTGCAGTACGCCCGCGGCCAGCTGCAGCAGGGTGGACTTGCCGGAGCCGTTGGGCCCGGCCACGACCGCCGTCTCGCCCGGCTCCAGGGTCAGGTCGACGGCGCGCAGCGTCCAGGGCGCGCGCCGGCCGTAGCGGAACCACACGTCCTGGAAACGCACCGGGACAGCGTGTCATGGACACGCTGTCCCGGAGGTACCGCTTTTGCTGTGCTTTTGCTGAGTGCTTTCGGCTACTCGGCGGTGACGCTGTCGTCCTCGAGGAGGTTGCGCGTCTTGTTCGGGTCGACCGGGATGCCCGGGCCCATGGTGGTGGTGATGAAGATCTTCTTGAGGTACTTGCCCTTGGCGGCCGAGGGCTTGGCCCGGTTGACCTCGTCCAGCACCGCGGCGTAGTTCTCCACCAGCTGCTGCTCGGTGAAGCTGGCCTTGCCGATGATCAGGTGCAGGTTGGAGTGCTTGTCGACGCGGTAGGTGATCTTGCCACCCTTGATCTCGTTGATCGCCTTGGTGACGTCCATGGTCACCGTGCCCGTCTTCGGGTTCGGCATCAGGCCGCGCGGGCCCAGGATTCGCGCGATCCGGCCGATCTTGGCCATCTGGTCGGGCGTGGCGATCGCCGCGTCGAAGTCCAGCCAGCCTTCCTGGATCCGGGCGACCAGCTCGTCCGTGCCCACCGCGTCGGCGCCGGCGGCCTCGGCCTCGGCGGCCTTCGCGCCCTGCGCGAAGACGACGACGCGGGCGGTCTTGCCGGTGCCGTGCGGCAGGTTGACCGTGCCCCGGACCATCTGGTCGGCCTTGCGCGGGTCGATGCCCAGGCGCATGGCCACCTCGACGGTGGGGTCGAACTTCACGGTCGTGGTCTGCCGGGCCAGCTTGATGGCGGCCAGCGGGGCGTACAGCGCGTTGCGGTCGACGAGGTCGACGACCTTGCGGTAGTTCTTGCCGTGCTGCGGCATGTTGCTCGTTCTCCTGTGGTCTCGAGTGCGGACGCCGCTATGTGGCTATTGGGCGTCCTCCCACTGATTGGTGCTTCAGTCCTTTGGCGCCGGTGCCTCAGTCCTTGACAACGATGCCCATGGAGCGGGCGGTGCCGGCGATGATCTTCTCGGCCTGCTCGATGTCGTTCGCGTTCAGGTCGGCCATCTTCTTCTCGGCGACCTCGCGGAGCTGGGCCTTGGTGATCGAGCCGACCTTGTCCTTCTGCGGCACGCCCGAGCCCTTCGGCACGCCGGCGGCCTTGAGCAGCAGGCGGGCGGCGGGCGGGGTCTTGAGGATGAACGTGAACGTCCGGTCCTCGTAGACGCTGATCTGCGCCGGGATGATGTCACCGCGCTGGGACTCCGTCTGGGCGTTGTACGCCTTGACGAACTCCATGATGTTCACACCGTGCTGACCGAGGGCGGGACCGACCGGCGGAGCCGGGGTGGCCTGGCCGCCGGGCAACTGAAGCGTGAAGGTCTTGACGAGCTTCTTCTTCGGAGGCATGGCTGCTTTCGTCTTCCTGGGCTGGAATCTGGTCGTGCGCGACTTTCTTTACGCACGCAAGAGCGCCCGGCCTTTTGGCCGGACGCTCTAGCGTACCGCAGTGGTTTTAGATCTTCGTGACCTGGTTGAAGTTGAGCTCCACCGGGGTCTCACGGCCGAAGATCGAGACCAGCACCTTGAGCTTCTGCTGGTCCGCGTTGATCTCGCTGATGGTCGCCTGCAGCGACGCGAAGGCGCCGTCGGTGACGGTGACCGAGTCGCCTACCTCGAAGTCGAGGACCTTGACCTCGGGCTTGCCGGCCTTCTTGCCCTCCGTCTGCACGGCGGGGGCCAACCACTTGAGCACCTCGTCCAGGGAGAGCGGCGCCGGGCGGTCGGCGCGGTCGGTCGCCCCCACGAAGCCCGTCACGCCCGGCGTGTTGCGCACGCAGGAGTACGACTCCGGGGTCAGCTCCATCCGGACGAGGATGTAGCCGGGGAAGACCTTGTTCTGCACCTGGGTGCGCTTGCCGTTCTTGATCTCGACCTCGTCGCGGGTCGGCACCTCGACCTGGTAGATGAACTCTTCCATGTCGAGGCTCGTGATCCGGGTCTCGAGGTTGGTCTTGACCTTGTTCTCGTAGCCGGCGTAGGAGTGCACGACGTACCAGTCACCGGGCGCGAAGCGCAGTGCGGCACGCAGCTCGGCGACGGGGTCCTCGGCGTCGGACGTCACCGGCGGGGTGGCGGCCGCCGTCATCACCGTCGACGCCGCTTCCTCGTGCTGCTCGTCGTCGGTTCCGGGCGTCTCGTCGAATTCCTGCACGCTGCTCACTTCCGTCTGTCTGTCTTCGCCGGCGCTGTCCTGTTCAGCGTAGCCCGGAGCGTTGCGCCGCCTGCTGGCCGTTGGCCTTTGGCCGCTGGCCGGACTGCTCGAGCCCTGCTGGCCTTGCGCTGGCCGTCCCCGGCCGCCCTAGCCCTCCTCGGTCGGCGTTGCCGTTACCGCGAGGCGCTGGCGGCCTTACTAGTCGGCGTTGCCGTTACCGAAGGACCAGAGGACGAGCTTGGCGAAGCCGAAGTCGAGGCCACCGACGATGGCCAGCATGATGATCACGAACACCACCACGACGACCGTGTAGGTGCTCAGCTCCTTGCGGGTCGGCCAGATCACCTTACGCAGCTCGGCGACAACCTCGCGGATGAAGTTGATGAGCCGCACGAAGATGTTGTTGGAGCCGCCCTCTTTGACCTTGACCTTCTGGCCATCCTTGGTCTTGAGGTCCTTGGACTTGGCGTCCTTGGACTTCTCCTTGACCTTGCCGTTCTTGCTCGCGGCCGCGTCGTCGAGGTCGTCTTCGTCCTCGAGGCCGTCCGCGGTCTCGAGGCTGTCCAGCTCCTCGGCGAACTCTTCCTCGATGGCGGCGTCCTCGGCGCTGAGCTCCTCTTCACGGCGATCGTCGGCGGGGTTGGTCCCGCGTCGCCTGCGTTCGGCCACTTTCGCCCTCTTCCGTGATCTCGCGAGTGCTCGGTCCGTGTCGGCCGGCAGCAAGACCCCGGGCCTCAACGACCCGTCGACCACCGGTTCGGGCCCGGTCGTCGGGCCACCGGCGGGAGCCGGCGGCACGCGGTCGAGCCAACCGTGACCGCTACGGTCGACGTCCCGGCCTCTCGGCCGGGCACCAGACCCAGGTCAGGCCTTCGGCGCAGGGGCGACAGGACTCGAACCTGCAACCTGCGGTTTTGGAGACCGCTGCGCTACCAATTGCGCCACACCCCTATGTGAAGAGGGCAACGTTGAGTTGCTCACCCCACGGCGGACCAGTGTACGGGTTGGAAGCGGGATATCCCAACTACCCCCCCTCCACTGGTTCTGTCACTCGTTGCGGTGCTCGCCGCGAACCAGTGCCTTGGCCGCCCCCAGGATCTTCTCCCCCTGGCAGGTGGCCGTCACGTCGATCTGCACGATCCCGTCGTCGAGGATCTTCTTCACCACGCCGCTGACCACGATCTCGGTGCCCTTGTCGTCGTCGGGCACGACCACCGGGTTGGCGAAGCGGGTGGAGAACTCCACGATCGCGGCGGTCCCGCCGACCCAGCACGCCACCGCCTGGGCCGCCAGGCCCATGGTGAGCATGCCGTGGGCGATGACCCCGGGCAGGCCCACGCCGGTCGCCTGGCGGTCGCTCCAGTGGATCGGGTTGAAGTCCCCTGAGGCGCCCGCGTAGCGCACCAGATCGGCGCGGGTGACCCGGAAGGTCTGGGCCGGGAATTCGGTGCCTGGCTGCATCTCAGCCCTCCCCACGGATCACGAGCCGGGTCCAGATGGTCACCACGAGCTCACCCTCGACGGTCGACACCTCGTGCCGGGTGGTCAGGAACGCGTGCCCGGCCCGGCTGCTGATCTCCTCGACCGTCATCACGACGACGAGGTGGTCGCCGGCCACGATCGGCCGCTCGTAGCGGAACGTCTGCCCGCCGTGGACGACCCGGCTGTAGTCCATGCCGAAGGTGGGGTCGTCGACGAGTTGCTGGCCGGCGTTCTGACTCAGGATGATCGCGAACGTCGGCGGGGCGATCACGTCGCGGTACCCCATGGCCCGGGCCTCGGCGAGGTCGCGGTGCACGGGGTCGGCGGCGCGGACCGCGTCGGCGAACTCGCGGATCTTCTCCCGTCCCACCTCGTAGGGAGGGGTCGGCGGGTACACCCGGCCCATGAACGACTGATCCAGCGGCATGGCATGGAACTTACCCGGAGCGCAAGAATGCCCCGGCCTCAGGCCGGGGCATTCTTCGTGCTGAGAAATCGGGTGACGACTACCGGGTCTCGCGGTGGACGGTGTGCTTGCCGTCGCGCGGGCAGAACTTCTTCAGCTCGATGCGGTCCGGGTCGTTGCGCCGGTTCTTCTTGGTGATGTAGTTGCGCTCTTTGCACTCCGTGCACGCCAGCGTGATCTTCGGACGAACGTCGGTCGCCTTGGCCATGGCGAAGTGCCTTCCTTCAGAGCGTTCAAGTTTGGGGCGGAATCAGATCCAGCGAACCATCATAGCGGCTCACACAGATGGACGCCCAGCCGGGCGTCCACTTGGTGCTTCTGTAGCGGTGGCCGGACTTGAACCGGCGACACAGCGATTATGAGCCGCTTGCTCTGCCATCTGAGCTACACCGCCGCGGCGGACTCGATGTCTCAAGCCCGGTCTCGAGCCCCCTTACGGAATCGAACCGTAGACCTTCTCCTTACCATGGAGACGCTCTGCCGACTGAGCTAAGGGGGCGCATCGTCTTCGTTCCCGAACACGCGCTCGCTAAGCGTACACGGCCCCCGGCCAGGCACGAAATCGACTTACCCAATCCGGGGTTTGCCCAGCTCAGCCGGCTTGTACCGCGCTTCGGTGAGTCCCCGACCCAGGCTAACTCGGGCTACGGCACGGCCCGCAGCCAACGGACCTCGCCCGCCGGTGCCTCGGCCGGGTCGGCCGCGGTCTGGGCCTGCAGCCAGGACTCGAAGCGCTCGTACGGCAGCGGGCGGCTGAACAGGAAGCCCTGCCCCATGTCGCAGTGCATCTCCTCGAGCAGCCCGAGGGTCAGCTCGCTCTCCACGCCTTCGGCCACGACGTCGAGATTGAAGTTGCGGGCCATGTCCACGATCGTGCGCACGATCGCCAGGTCGCTCGGCGAGGTCGCCATGCCCTGCACGAAGGTCCGGTCGATCTTGACCTCCTGCACCGGCAGCCGGCTCAGGTCGGCGAAGGACGAGCGCCCGGCGCCGAAGTCGTCGACCGACAGCCGCACCCCGAGGTCACGCAGCCGGTCCAGGGTGGGCAGCGCCCGCCCGCCGGTGAGCAGCCCCTCGTCCTCGGAGATCTCCAGGATGAGCCGGTCGGCCGGCACCCCGTGCTCCTCGAGCAGCTCGGCGATCTGCAGCGGCAGGTCCGCGTCGCCCAGCGTGCGGGCCGACAGGTTCACCGCCACGGCGAGCGGCCGCCCGGCGTCGGCCCACTGCCGGGCCCGGCGAATGCCCTCCTGCAGCACGACCGCGTTGAGGCGGCCCAGCTGGCCGGTGTGCTCGGCCACGGCGACGAAGTCGGGCGGGGCGACCTGGCCGTGCACCGGATGCTCCCAGCGGGCCAGGCACTCGACGCCGACCAGCCGCCGGTCGGTGAGGGCGACCTTCGGCTGGAAGTACACCTCCAGCTCCCCGTTGGCCAGCGCCGTGCGCAGGTCGGCGGCGAGCCCGACCCGCCGCACCGCTCGTGACTGCAGCCCGGCGTTGAAGACCTGCACGATCCCCCGCGACTTGGCCACGTGCGTGGCCACGTGGGCCCGCTGCAGCAGTTCCTCGGGCTGGGCGCCGTGCTCGGGGTACACCGCCACGCCGACGTTCGTGTCCATGTCGATCGTGAGCGAATCGATCACCATCGGATCGCGCAGCCCGGCCCGCAGCGTCCCCGCCACCGTGACTGCCGCCTCGGCGCTCGCGGTGCGCAGCTCGATCGCGAACTCGTCGTCCCCGACCCGGGCGACCAGCGCCCCCTGCGGGGCCAGCGCCTTGAGCCGGTGCGCGACCTCGACGAGGACCTTGTCCCCGGCGGCGTGCCCGAGCGAGTCGTTGACCTCCCGCAGGGCCACCACGTCGAACAGCAGCACGGCGACGACCTCGCGCGCGCTGCGCCCGCTCATCGCCTCGCCGAGGCCCTCCAGCATCCGCCGGCGGTTCGCCAGGCCGGTCAGGGAGTCATGATCCGCGTCGTACTGCAGCCGGTCCACCAACCGGCTGTTCTCCACGGCCACGCCGACGTGCGCGGCCAGCGTCTCCACCAGCCGGACGTCGTCGGAGCCGAAGGTGGGCCCGAAGCCAAGCCGGCCGGCCACCTCCAGGGTGCCGATCGAGACGCCGCCTGAGCGCAGCGGCACGACGATGATGTCCTTGTTGCCGGCCTCCTGCAGGGCCGCCCGCAGGTCCAGCGGCCCCAGCTTGGGCCCGGCCGCCACGGTCGCGCCCGTGCGCAGTGCCAGCTTGCGGAACAGCTCCGGGGTGGGCGCGCTGTCGAGCAGTCCCGGATAGTCGAACCGGGCGGACAGCAGCACCTCCTGGTGGCGTCCCTGCGAGGGCAGCCAGAGCGTCGCCGAGTCCGAGGCCATGAGCCCGCGAATCCGCCCGAGCAGCACGTCGGGCAGCGTGCCGTCGTGGTGTGTGGCGCCGACCTGCCGGGTCAGCTCGTACATCTCGGCGAGGCTCTTGTGCTGGCGCAGGAACTGGGAGTAGGCGCGGTACACGGACACCAGCACCATCACCAGCGCCACGATCAGCACAATGCCCCACCGGCTGGCCTGCAGTGTCAGCATCATGATCAGCCCGACCACGATGTTGACGCCCGCCACCGTGAGCGCGGTCGCGGCCATCCGCATCAGCAGCGGCAGCAGCACAACGCCCTGCACGACCGAGACCACGGAGCCGACGCCGAACAGGGTGACCAGGTTGTTGGCGAGGATCGCGAGGGTGAGCACGAACCAGGTCCACGGCTCGATGCCGCTGCCCGGGTGCAGGGTCACGACCACCAGCACCGCCGCCGCCATGCCGGCGAAGTAGCTGACGACGTTGAAGGCCGCCTTGTGCGGCCCCATGCGCGCGGTGATGACCCAGATGGCCGCCGCCGTGAGCCGCACCCCCAGCGCGACGAGCGGCGGCAGGTAGAACAGCATGAGCACGACCGCGGCGTCGTTCATGTGCGTCGTCACCGTCTGCCGACGGATCTCGAAGCGCAGCGGCGTGTAGACCGTCAGGATCGCGACGGCGAGCAGGATCGGCGCGTACTGCAGGTGATAGTCGACCTGACGGCCATCCGTGGACAGGATCACCGGCAGCGACAAGAGCAGGCCGAATACGAGCAGCGGCCCGGTTACCAACCAGGCATGCTTCTCCGGGCGCGCGACCGGCGCTTTCGGAGCAGGCAACTCTTCCCCAATCGACCCGCGTCAGGAAGTGGTCGCCCGTCCGCCATACACGCCGGCCGCGGCCAGAATTGCCTCGCGGGCTCTTAGTCCCAGCCGAAGTCCTCAGTCACGTACACAGGGGCGCTCGGCGCCACCTTCACGTTACTTCCGTCCGTGATCTGAATCAGGACGGGTCGCTGCGCGAGGTTGCTGGCGTGAGCGGCGACGGAGCTCAGCCCGAGGGCCATCGCACCAACACCGACAGTCACGACCAGCCGAGCCATCCACCGACCAAGCATCTTGTCGCCCATCTGTTGCTCCCATGCGATCGCAGTGGCACCGGTTCTGGTCGGGCTACCCACGATCGTGCCACAAACCACGCCGGGTCCAACAGTATGGCGCCCACGATGACGCGGCCTGCCGGAAGAATCGACCATTCGGCCGATTCCGACGCCCCCGGACCGGCTATATCACTTCGCCCACCTCAACCCGGGTGCAACTTTTCCGATGGGCCAGTAGTCCCCCATCCCCGCGTCACAGGGGGCCTTTCCTCCCTCTGGCGGACACCGGCCGTCGGGATGCCGCCGCTGATCTCCCGCCCGAGGCCAAGACCACTCCCGATGGCCCCACGCACCCACACATCTGGGCAAGATCAGTTCCGCGGCCTCGCTGGCGCGCTCTCGGATATGAGCGGCTTCTGCATTCCGACCGTTAATTCCGTTCCATGTATACGGCGAGCATCGTCCATACTTTTCCCGATTCCTCCCGCGATGGCGGGCGAACCGTTCTCGCCGCTTCCCATCACACACGCGAGGTGCGATCGAGGGCCTCGTTCGCGCATCGTACGGTCGGGCCCCATCAGGGTGCACCCACAAAGGTCCGTCACTGGCTGTCACGTCGGGTGCCCGACAGGCCGCGACTACGGCCGGTGCCGCTCGGTGGCGCCCGGGGCGGGGACCTCAGCCCACGATGCCCCGGCGCGAGCCTCAGCCCACAGGCCCGGCGCGAGCCTCAGCCCGCGGGCCCGGCGCGAGCCTCAGCCCGCGGGCCCGGCGTGAGCAGGAGGCCCGAGGCCCGACGAGCCTGGCGAGACCCCCGGACCCAACCCGCTGCCGACTCAATCCGCGGGCCGGCCGAGCAGCGGCCCGAAACCCGGCCAGCCCGAGCGACGACCTCAGCCTGTGGGTCAGGCCGAGTAGCCGCCCCAGACCCGGCCAGCGAGCTGGCGCGAGCGGCTACCGCAGGTACCGGGCCCGAGGGCCCAACCAGGCCGAGTGCCCGGCCGGGCACTCGGGCCGGCCGGCTGGCGCGGGGCCGCTGGGATCGCGGGCTGGGTGAGCCCGGCGTCAGCTCGCCTGGAGCTCGTCGCTCGTGGCCTTGCCCGCGTGCCGCAGGCTCGCGCGCCGCGGGCGCCGACGCTCGGCAGCCTTGCGGATCTCGCGCCAGCCCCCGTCCGGGTCGACGACGGCGGCCTCGATCCAGCCGACCGCCTCCAGCTCGGAGCCGAACGTCCGGGTCCGCACCCTGCCCTCCGGGCCGCCGCGGCGGAGCTCGACCTGCCAGCGGCCGTCGGCCGCGTTGCGCACGAAGACGTCGCGGCGCGTCAGCCGCGACCAGGAGCCGTTCCACCACCGTCGCTCGTTCATGGGTACATCTTAGAACGGGTGTACGACAATTTTTGGTCAGCCGAGCCCAGCCACCCGGTCGGGTGCGGTGCTAGTTTTCGAACGTGGAGCTTCCGGGCAAGGGCCTCGTCAAGGGGCTGGCCGTCACGCTGGGCACGATGACCAAGCGGGCGCACACCCAGCAGTACCCCGATGTCGAGCCGGACCTGCCGCCCCGCTCGCGCGGCGTGATCGCGCTGCTCGAGGAGAACTGCACGGTCTGCATGCTCTGCGCACGGGAGTGCCCGGACTGGTGCATCTACATCGACTCCCACAAGGAAGAGGTCGTGGTCCCGGGGGCGGCGCGCCCGCGCCAGCGCAACGTCCTCGACCGGTTCGCGATCGACTTTTCCCTCTGCATGTACTGCGGGATCTGCGTCGAAGTCTGTCCGTTCGACGCCCTGCACTGGTCGCCCGAGTTCGAGTACGCCGAGCACGACATCCGCGACCTGCTGCACGAGAAGGAGCGGCTCGAGGAGTGGGTGCCGACGGTGCCGGCGCCGCCCGCCCACGACCCCAACGGCGAGCCCGCCAAGGAGCAAACGGCCGCGGCCAAGCGCGCCGCCCGCGAGGCCGGCTGAGCACCCAGCACGCTGCGTAGCCCCACGTAACCCTCAGCAATTTCGCCCGGGGTCCATTGGCCCGGCGGTCGATTCCTGTCGTACCCGAGTGGCAGGATGTCGGCCATGAGGTTGGGGGAGCGATGACCGTAGCTGACGTGCTGACACTGGCGCTCGGCGCCGTGGCGGTGGGCGCCGGCCTGCTGGTCGTGACCACCCGGCACGTGGTGCGGGCCGGGCTCTGGCTCGTCGTCGCTCTCGGCGCGATCGCCGGCCTCTATCTGGTGCTCACCGCCGAGCTCGTCGCCTGGGTCCAGGTGCTCGTCTACGTCGGCGCCGTGGTCGTGCTCCTTCTCTTCGCCGTCATGCTGACCCGCGCCCCGATCGGGGCCAGCGACGACCTGGACCGGACTCGCTGGCCCGGCGCGCTGGTCGGGGCGGGCGCCGGGGCCGGCCTGGCCGCACTGTTCATCGACGCGTTCCGCTGGACGCGGATCGACCTGCCCGAGCCCGGCACCGCGGAGCGACTCGGCGCCGCGCTCTTTCGCACCTGGGTGCTGCCGTTCGAGCTGGTCTCGGTGCTTCTGCTGGCCGCGCTGGTCGGCGCGATCGTGGTGTCCCGGCCCGACATCGGCGCCGGACCGGCCGAGCGAAGGCGGGGCTGATGCACCCGACGCTCCCGTTCGCGATCGCGGCCCTGCTGTTCGGCATTGGGGTGTATGGCGTACTGGTCCGGCGCAACGCCGTGCTCCTGCTGATGGCCGTCGAGCTGATGCTCAACGCGGTCAACCTGATCTTCGTGACGGCCGACGCGTCGATCCGGGCCGCCGTGCCGCACGCCGGCCAGTCGTTCACGCTGTTCGTCATCGTGCTGGCCGCGGCGGAGATCGGCGTCGGCCTGGCCTTGATCCTGCAGCTGTACCGCCTGCGCCGCACCGTCGCCGTCGACGACCTCCCGCTCGCCGAGCCGGGCGAGCAGGCCGGGTCCGGCGACCGGGCCGGGGCGGGTAGCGCGGGTAGTGCGGGTAGTAAGGCCACCGCCGCCGGCGAAGTGGCTCCGGACGGGGCGGGGGTGGCGGAGTGAGCGTCGATCCGCTGGGTGCCGCGCTGCCGGCCGTGCCTCTGGGGCTCGGGCTGGCGGGGCTGCTGGTGCGGTACAGGATGCGGGGTCTTTCGGCGCTGCTCGGGGTCGGCGGGGCGGCGATCGCGCTGGCTTGTGCGGTGGCCGTGGCGCTGCGCGGGGTGCGTGGGGCGGACGCCGGGCTGACCGTGGCGGAGTTCGGGCGCGTGTCGGTGACGTTCGGCACGTGGCTCGACGGACCGGCCGGGCTGGTCGCCGTGGCGGTTGGCGTGGTCGCGCTCTGCGTCCAGGTGTACTCGGTGGCGTATCTGCACGACGACGAGAGGTACGCACCGTATGCCGCGCAGGTGAGCCTGTTCACGGGGGCGATGTTGCTGGTGGTCGTGTCCGGGGACCTGATCGCGCTGCTGGTCGGGTGGGAGGTCATGGGCATCTGCTCGTACCTGCTGATCGGGCACGACCGGCGGCTGCCGGAGGCCCCGCGCGCGGCGGTGAAGGCGTTCCTGGTGACCCGGGTCGGTGACGTCGGGTTCCTGCTGGGGATCGTGTTGCTCGGGCTGCACGCGCACAGCTTCCGCATCGCCGACGTGATCGCGGCGGCCGCGGGTGGGACGCTGACCGGCGGGGTGCTGACCGCGGCATGCGTGTTGTTACTGGCCGGGGTGGCGGGCAAGAGCGCGCAGTTCCCGCTGCACACGTGGCTGCCCGACGCGATGGCCGGCCCGACGCCGATCTCGGCGCTGATCCACGCGGCGACGATGGTGGCAGCCGGGGTGTACGTGGTGGCGCGGCTGTATCCGCTGTTCGAGCGGTCGACCGCGGCGCTGGTCGTGCTCGCCGTGATGGCCTCGGTGACCATGCTGCTCGGCGCCCTCAGTGCGCTCGGGCAGGACGACATCAAGCGGGTGCTCGCCTGGTCGACGGTGAGCCAGCTGGGGTACATGACGGGGGCGCTGGCGCTGGGTGCACCCTCGGCGGCGCTGTTCCACCTGCTCACGCACGCCGCGTTCAAGGCGCTGCTGTTCCTGGCGGCGGGGTCGGTGATCCACGCGGTCGGGACAAACCTGATGTCGGCGATGGGTGGGCTGCGGGAGCGCATGCCGGTGACCTTCTGGACCATGACGATCGGGCTGGGGGCGCTGGCCGGGGTGCCGCCGCTGGCCGGGTTCTGGAGCAAGGACGCGATCCTGGAGGCGGCGACCGGCGATGGACCGGTGCCGCGCGGGGTCGCGTTCGTCGTGCTGGGCTCGGCGATGGTGACGGTGGCGCTGACCGCGGCGTATGTGGTGCGGCTGTGGCGGCGGACGTTCTTCGGCGCGCCGCGGACGGACGCGGCGCGGGCCGGGCACGAGCCGGCGTGGGCGATGCTCGGGCCGCTGCTGGTCCTGGCGGTGCCGGCCGCGCTGCTCGGGCTGGCCGGGCTGGCGCCGGGCTTCGGCGCGCGGCTCGGGTCTGCCGAGCGGCTGGCCCACCTCGGCTGGACGACGCCGGTCGCGCTGGTGCTGCTGCTCGCCGGGGGCTGGCTGGGCTGGCGGCGCGATCCGGCGGCCGGGCCGGCAGACACCCGGCTGGGCCGGCTGCTGGCGAACTCCTTCTACTTGGACGCCGCGCAGGATGCGCTGGTCACGCGGCCGGTGCTGGCGTTGGCCCGGCTGGCCCGGCGTACCGATGAAGCGCTGGTCGACGGGGCGGTCGAAGGGGTCGGCGCGGGCGCGGGCGGGCTCGGCGGGCTGCTGGCGCGATCGCATGCCGGCGCGCTGCCGCGGGCTGCGACGGCGGTGCTCGGCGGGGCCGTGGTGCTCGCCGCGGTGGTCGCCGTGGTGCTGGGGGTGGGGCGATGAGCTCCGGGCAGACACTGCTACTGGCCGCGCTGCTGCTGCCGGCGATCGGGGCGTTGCTGGCCGCCGGGCTGCCGGCTCGGCTCGACCGGGCCGGGCGGATCGGCGGGACGGTGTTCGCCGCGGCGACGCTCGGCGTCGTGGTCGCGCTCGGGCTGTCGCGGGCGGAGGGCTCGGGCACCGGGCGGATCCGGCCGTTCGCGGAGATCGACGCGCCGTGGGCGCCGACGCTGAGCCTGCGGTTCCACATCGGCGTCGACGGGATCTCCTATCCCCTGGTCGTGCTGACCGCGCTGCTGACCGTGCTGTGCTGCGCGTACTGCCTGTGGCGGGTGCCGGAGCCGGGGCGGGGACGGCTGCTGGTGGCGCTGCTGCTCGTGCTGCAGGCCGGGATCACCGGGGTGTTCCTCGCCCTGGACCTAGTCCTGTTCTTCGTGTTCTTCGAGGTCGTGCTGCTGCCGATGTACGCCGTGATCGCCGTCTGGGGCGGTGCGGACCGGCGGCGGGCGGCGCGGAAGTTCGTGCTGTACACGCTCTTCGGGTCGGTGCTGCTGCTCGTCGGGGTGTTCGTGGTGGTGTCACGGACGGGGACCGGCGACCTCGTGGCGCTGAGCAACCCCGAGGTGCGGCCGATGTCCGCCGGTGTGCAACTGCTGGCGTTCGTGCTGCTGGCGCTCGCCTTCGCGGTCAAGAGCCCGCTGTGGCCGTTGCACACCTGGCTGCCGGCCGCGCATACCGAGGCTCCGACGGTCGGGTCGGTGATCCTGGCCGGGGTGCTGCTGAAGATGGGCACGTATGGGCTGCTGCGGGTCGCGGTCGGCGTGGCGCCCGAGGGAGCGGCGCGCAGCGCGCCCGTGGTGGGGGTGCTGGCCACCGCCGCGATCCTGGCCGGCGGGCTGATCTGCCTGGCCCAGAGCGAGCTCAAGCGGCTGATCGCGTACTCGTCGGTGGGGCACATGGGGTTCGTGCTCCTCGGCGTCGCGACGCTCACGGCCACCGGCATGCAGGCCGCGCTCATCGGCAACATCGCGCACGGCGTGGTGACCGGGCTGCTCTTCTTCGTGGCCGGCGGGATCAAGGACCGCGCCCACACCGGCGACCTGGCCCGGCTGGGCGGGCTGCGGGAGACCGCGCCGGCGCTCAGCGGGGTGCTGGCCTACGCGGCGATCGCGTCGCTCGGCCTGCCGGGGCTGGCGGGCTTCTGGGGCGAGGCGTTCGCGGTGGTGGCCGCGTTCGAGCGCGGCGGGGCGCTGTGGATCACGCTCGGCTCGCTGGCCGCGGTCGGCGCGGCGCTCGCCGCCGCGTACTTCCTGCGGCTGTTGCGACGGGTGACGCACGGCCCGGCGGCGCCCGCGGTGGCGGGCCTCGGGGTGGGCGCGCGGCTGGGCCCGGGCGAGTTGGTGGCCTGGTCTCCGCTGATCGCGCTGACGCTGGTCATCGGTGTCGCCCCGGCCCTGGCCCTGCACTGGTCCAACTCCGCCGTCGAGGCGCTCGCGGAGGTGTTCGGGCGATGAGGATCGATCAGCTGGCGTTGATTCCGGTGTACGTGGCGGCGGGGACCGCGCTGCTGGCGTTGCTCGTGGATCTGCTCGTGCCGGGGCGGCGCGGGGCAGTGATCGGGGCTACGGCGCTCGGGATGGCGGGGACGGCCGGGGCGGCCATCGCGGTCGGGAGCGGGGGCGCGCACCGGGCCTCGTTCTGCCTCGGGCCGGACCAGTGCTCGCTGGTGCTCGACCCGGCGGCGGCGATCGTGGCCGGGGTGTTCGCGGCGCTGGCGCTCGGGGCGCTGGCGCTGTCGGTGCCGTTGCTGCGGACGGGCGAGGTGCCCGCCGGGGAGTACTGCTTCCTGCTGGCGAGCTCGCTTGTCGGAGCCGTGGTGCTGGGCGGCGCGCGGGACCTGATCACGCTGATCGTGGCGCTGGAGACGCTGACGCTGCCGCTGTACCTGCTGGTGGGGCTGCGGCGCGGGGCACGGGAAGGGGCGTCGGCAGCCGTCACGTTCTTCGTGGTGAGCGTGGTGTCGACCGCCGTGGCGCTGCTCGGGGCGGCGCTGGTGTTCACGGCCACCGGGGGTGTGCACTTCGCGAACATCGCCGCCGGGTCGCTGACGCCGGCGACGCAGCCGCTGCTGAAGGTCGGCGTGGTGCTGCTGCTGACCGGGCTCGCGTTCAAGGTCGCGGCGGTGCCGGCGCACGCGTGGGCACCCGCGACGTACGACGGGGCGCCGCTGCCGGTGGCCGCGTACCTGTCGACGGCGTCGAAGCTCGGGGGCGTGGTCGCGCTGCTCCTGGTGGGGGTGTCGGCTGCGCGGCCGGTCCTGTCGACGTCGGGGCTGACGCTCGCGGTGCTCGCGGTGCTGAGCATGACCGTCGGGAACCTCGTGGCACTGCGGCAGCGGCGGATGGTCCGGCTGCTGGCCTGGTCTTCGGTGGCGCAGGCCGGGTACCTGCTGGCGCCGCTCGGGGCGCTGATCGCCACCGACGACAAGACCTCACTGCTGGTGGCCGGGGTGGTCGGGTACGCCTTCTTCTACGTGGTGCTGGAGTTCGCCGCGTTCGGGGCGGTGGTCGCGGTGCGGGGGGCCCGGGACGGCGGGGCGATCGAGGAGTACCGCGGGCTGGCGCGGCGGTCGCCGTGGTTCGCGGGCGTGCTCGTGCTGGCGCTCGCCGGGCTGGCCGGGTTGCCGCCGGGGCTCGCGGGGCTGTTCGCGAAGGTGGCGGTGGTACGCGCGCTGCTGGGCGGGGACGCCACCTGGCTGGCCGTCGTGGTGGCGGTGAACGCGGTGATCGGGCTGGCCTACTACGTCCGCGTCGGCGCCGTGTTGTTCGCACCGGCCGAGCCGGCTGTGGGGACTCGCGCGGCAACGGGCGAGCCGGCTATGGAGACCCGCGCGGCGACGGACGAACCGCCTGCGGAGACCCACGTGGCGACGGACGAACCGGCTATGGAGACCCACGCCGCGACGGACGAACCGGCTGTGGGGACCCGCGCGGCGCCGGGCGAGGTGGTCGTGGGAGCTGGCGCGGCGCGGGGCGAGGGTTTGGTGGGGGTCGGCGCGGCGCGGGAGGAGGTGGCTGTCGGCGCCGGCGCGGCGATCGCCGAGGGCCGGATCGGGGATGGTGCGGCTGCGGAGGGTTTGCGGGAGCGGGTCGCTTGGCCGGTTGTCGTTTCTGTGGCGGTTGCGGTGGTTGTGGCCGTGCTCGTCGGGTTTGTGCCGGAGCTGGTCATGCGGGCGGCGGGAACGTTCGGGTAGCAGCTTTCAGCTAGCTCACAGCTAGCAGTGGGAAGGAGTACTGGGAGTTGCGCTGTTATTGAAGGCATGCAGCACAGGCATTTCAACGGCTTCAAGACAGCGGCCCTCCTCGGGTTGCTGACCTCTCTGATTCTGCTCGTCGGCTACTGGCTCGGCGGGAGCACCGGTCTGGTCATCGCCGTGTTCCTGTCGCTGGCGATGAACGGGTTCTCGTACTTCTACTCGGACAAGATCGCGCTACGGGCGATGAATGCGCAGCCGGTCAGCGAGGCGCAGGCGCCACAGTTGTACGCGATAGTGCGTGACCTGGCGACCTCGGCGGGGCAGCCCATGCCGCGGTTGTACATCAGCCCCACGCGGCAGCCGAACGCGTTTGCGACCGGGCGTAACCCCCAGAACGCGGCGGTGGCCGTCACCGCGGGAATTCTCGAGATGCTCACGCCGCGCGAGCTGCGCGGGGTGATCGGGCACGAGCTGTCGCACGTGTACAACCGGGACATCCTCATCTCCAGCGTCGCCGGGGCACTGGGCGGCATGATCACGATGCTGGCCAACCTGGCGATCTTCCTGCCGCTCGGCGGGTCGAACGACGACGAGGACGGGCCCGGGATTGCGGGGCTGCTCCTGATGCTCATCCTCGGGCCGCTGGCGGCGACCGTCATCCAGCTGGCGATCAGCCGGAGCCGGGAGTACGAGGCGGACGAGTCCGGGGCGAAGCTGACCGGGGACCCGCTGGCGCTGGCGAGCGCGCTGCGCAAGATTCACCAGGGTACGCAGGCGCTGCCACTGCCGGCCGACGGGCAGATGGCCAGCCAGGCGCACCTGATGATCGACAACCCGCTCAAGGGTGGGGGGATCGCGTCGCTGTTCTCGACGCACCCGCCGATGGAGCAGCGCGTCGCCCGGCTGGAGCAGATGGCCGGGGTCAGCAGCCACCGGTAGTCGATCGGCCGCCCGCAAACCACTCGACCGTAGCCACACGGTCGTGAGCCGCACGGTCGTAGGACGCACGTCGTAGGGCGTACGGTCGTGAGCCGCACGGGTCGTGAATCGCGCGGTCGTGAGTCGAACGGCTACAGATCGCGCAGCCATGAACCGTATGGTCGTGGGCCGCTTGGATCGACGCCGCCCGGGAGCGGGGCAGGTGGCGCGGGGGTGAGCTACCTGGCCGGGCGCGGGGTTGGTAACGGGCGTAGGGATATTGGGTCGATACTCTCGAAGGGCCCGCCGTAGGATCGGCGGGCCCTTTCGCGTGGGTGCGGCCGGGTGGGATCGAAGCAGGAAGGGGCAGGCCGTGCGGCAGTACCTGTCCGTGTGGCGGCTGCCCGGGGCGCCGGTGTTGCTGGTCGTCGGGGTGTTCGCGCGCCTCGGGATCGGGATGGTCTCGCTGGCGCTGCTGTTGCTCCTCGAGCAGGCCCACGGGCGGTTTGCGCTGGCGGCGCTGGCCTGCTCGGTGTACGCGCTGGCGGGGGCCGCCATCAGCCCGCTGGTGGGGCGGCTCGCGGATCGAGTGGGACCGGGGCCGGTGCTGATGGTCACGGGTGTGGCGTACCCGTGCTGCTTGGGCTTTTTGATCTTTGCGGGGCTGCGGGATCTGCCGCTGCCGGCCGTGCTCGGGGCCGCGGTGCTGGCCGGGGTGACGTTTCCGCCGCTGACGGCGGCGGTGCGCGGGACGTGGAACGCGCTCACCGCGGACCTGCCCGAGGTGCGGGTCACGGCGCTGGCCGCGGAGACCTCGCTGTTCGAGCTCGTGTTCGTGGTGGGGCCGATGCTCGTCGCGCTCTGCGTGGCGGTCTGGCAGCCCGCGGTGGCGCTCGGGGCGGCGGCGGCGACCACGCTCGTCGGCACGCTGGTGGTGGCGCGCGGGCGGGCGATCCGGTCGTGGCGGCGGGCGGAGGGGCACGCGTCGGCGCGGGGGCTCGGGCCGCTGCGGGTGCCGGGGTTCGCGGCGCTGCTGGTGACGGCGGTCGGCCTGGGGTTCGCGTTCGGCGCGACGGGGGTGACGGTGCCGGCGTACGCGACCGAGCACGTCTCGCACGACCCGCAGAGCGCGGGCGGGATCCTGCTGGGCGTCTGGGGGATCGGCAGCGCGGCGAGCGGGGTGTGGTTCGGGACGCGGTCGCATCGGCGGGTCCGGCTGCGATGGATGCTCGTCGCGGTGGCCGGCAGCCTGGCAATCCTCGCGGCGATGCCCAACGTCACCGCGCTCGGGGTCGCGCTGATCTTCGGCGGGGCGACCATCGCGCCGGCGCTGACCGTGCAGAACTCGATGGTCGGGGCGCTCGTCCCGCGGTCGATGCTCAATGAGGCGTACACCTGGCTGGTCACCGTCTCCGTCGGCGCCAGTGCCGCCGGGGTGGCGGTCACCGGGCTGGTGGTGGATCGGCCGGGCGGCGCCGTGTGGGCGTTCCTGCTCGCCGGGGCGGCAGTGGCAGCCGGAGCGGTGATCGCGCCCGCGGCACCCGGGACGGCACCGCAAAGCGTCGAAGCACCAGCGACCGCCGCGGAGGGCATCGACGTGACCACGGCGGCGGCGGCGGGCACCGGAGCAACAGCGGCCGCGGCGGAGGGCATCGAGGTGGCCACGCCGGCGGCGAGAGGCATCGAAGCGACCGCGGCGGCGGCGCAACTCAGCGAAGCACCCACGCCGTCCGTGTAAGGCACCGCAGCACCCACGGCGGCGGCGGACAAAAGCGGCCGAACGGGGCGCGTCACTCACACGAGCGATCGGGGCAGGGTAGGCGTGTAGGGTCAGCGGCCATGGCACAAACGATCTACGCCGTGCTCACCGAGCCCGATGAGGCCGGGGAGCGCGACATCGAGATCCGTTACACCGACAGCTTCCTGCGGGTGCGGGCCGAGGAGGCGCCCGCTCGCCCGCGGGAGCGGAACCATCAAAGGGTTGCCCACGAAGGTTAGGCTCCGGCCATGGGTGCGATCAGACCGTGGGAAGTGCTGGCGTGCTGCGTGTGCATGGTTGCCGTCGTGACCGCCATCGTCGTAACGATCGTGCTGGTACGCCGTAACCAGCGGTCCAAGTAGCGTGACACATCAGATGGGTCCGGCCACGAAATGGCCGGACCCATCTGGCAAAGGGGCTCAGTTACGGGCGATGGACTGGGCCAGCGTCGAGGTCAGGCCGCCGTCCACCGGCAGCGTGGCGCCGTGGATGTGGGCGGACTCGTCCGAGGCGAGGAACACCGCGGCGGCGGCGATCTCTGCGGCGCTCGAGAGGCGGCCGCTCGGGGTGGTCGAGACCATGCGCTCCAGCATCGGGCGCAGGTGGGTGGACCACTCCACCTCGGTCGGGCCGGGGGCGATCGTGTTGACCCGGACGCCGCTCGGGCCGAACTCCGCCGCCCACGCCGCCGCCATCGCGTGCAGGGCGGCCTTCGTGGCGCTGTAGAGGGCGCTGCCGGCCATGCCGGTCAGGGCGTTGATCGAGCCAATGTTGACGATCGCGCCGGAGCCGCGGGCCTGCATCTTCGGGGCCAGGGCGGCGGTCAGCAGGTACGGGGCCTTGATGTTGGTGGCCAGCGCGGCGTCGACGACGTCCTCCGGCGTGTCGGTGGTGGGGCGGCCGCCGACCAGGTACGCGGCGTTGTTCACGAGGATGTCGACCTCCCCCACGGTGGCGGCGAAGTCCTCGATCGCGGCCTTGCCGGCGGCCAGGTCGCCCGGGACGAAGGAGGCCCTCCCGCCGGCGTCGGTGATGGCGCGGACGACCTCGGCGCCGAGGTCGGTGCGGCGGCCGGTGACGATCACGGCGGCCCCCTCGGCGGCGAACCGTTCGGCGATGGCGCGGCCGATGCCGCTGGTGGACCCGGTGACGAGGGCGATTCGCTGTGCGAGACGGCTCATGGCGTACCACTCCTGAATGGACCGATTGGTCCAGCCAACGTAACACCGAATGGACCAGGCGGTCCAGCCGCCTATGATGAGACCGTGAGCACGGCATTGACGCGCAAGGGGGCCGCCACCCGGGAGCGGATCGTGGCGGGGGCGGCGGCGTTGCTGCGCGAGCGCGGCGTGGACGAGGTGTCGCTGGATGACATCCGCGCGGCGACCGCGACGAGCAAGAGCCAGCTCTTCCACTACTTCCCCGAGGGGCGTTCCCAGTTGCTGCTGGCCATCGCCGAGCATGAGGCCGCGGCGGTACTACAGGATCAGGAGCCCCATCTCAGCACCCTCGGCCCGCCGGAGTCCTGGGCGGCGTGGCGGGACGCGGTCATCGCGCGGTACGAGGCGCAGGGGACGCGGTGCCCGCTCGGGGCGCTGACCCGGCAGCTGGCGCCGACCAACCCCGAGGTGCGGCCGATCGTGACCGCGCTGCTGGACACCTGGCGGGAGCGGCTGACGGAGGGCGCCCGGCGGGCAAAGGCCACGGATCCGGAAAAGTCCGGGCTCGTCCTGCTCGCCGCCGTCCAGGGCGGGGTCGGCATCCTGCTCGCCACGGGCGACTCGACGGCGCTGCGAGTCGCCCTCGACACGGCACTCGCGCCCGTTTTGGACCCAGAAATCGTGAAATAACCGCTGTCGGGCGAAAAATCAGAAAAGTCGTGGCACGAAGTGCCCGACTTTCGAGATCAAACGTCAAACGACGCAGGTCAAGCGACTGAGGGCCAGCCACGAGGGGCCGCAGACAAGTCAGGTCGTTGGAAGCCAGCCACAGAGCGCCGCGGACAAAGTCAGCCACTGAGGCCAGCCACCGGGGGCGCGGACGAAGCGGCGGCCGGCTGCGGATCCGCCGGGGCTGCGGCCGCGGCAACCGGCCCGACGAGCTCCTGTCCGGCTACTCAGGCCACCACGCTGCCGAGCGCATGTCCACCTTCTCGCCGCGCAACGGGGTGCCCTCTGACCGATGCCGCCGCAGGGCCTCCGCCTCGTGCCCCGGGACCAGCCGCCCGTCGGCCGCCACCACCCGGTGCCACGGCACCCCGCCCCCGTAGTGGGCCATCACCGCCCCCACCTGCCGCGGGCCGCCGCGCTGCAGGAACTCGGCGATCGCGCCGTACGACATCACGCGACCCGGCGGAATGCGCTCCACAAGTGTGAGCACCATCTCGGTGTACTCCTCGTCGGCCACGATATGGGAACCTACCGCGACGACGCGTGGGCCACGCGGCAAGATAGGCTGCGTGCGCGAACAGGTCACCGAGGCTCGACGCATCGTCGTCAAGGTCGGGTCGTCGTCGCTGACCACCGCGGCGGGAGGGCTCGACGAGGGCCGCGTCGATGCGCTGGTCGAGGCGCTCGCCGCCACGCCGGCCGAGGTCGTGCTGGTCTCGTCGGGGGCGATCGCGGCCGGGCTGGCCCCGCTCGGGCTGCCGAGACGGCCGCGCGACCTGGCCACCCAGCAGGCGGCGGCGAGCGTGGGGCAGGGGCTGCTCATGCGCGCGTACAACGACGCCTTCGCGCGCCACGGGCGGGTGGTCGGCCAGGTGCTGCTGACCGTGGACGACGTGACCCGGCGGGTGCACTACCGCAACGCGTACCGCACGCTGCGCCGCCTGCTCGACCTGAAGGCCATCCCGATCGTCAACGAGAACGACACCGTGGCCACCCAGGAGATCCGGTTCGGCGACAACGACCGGCTGGCCGCCCTGGTCGCCGCGCTCGTCCACGCCGACCTGCTCGTGCTGCTGTCCGACGTGGACGGGCTGTACACCGGCGACCCGTCCCTGCCGACCTCGGAGCCGATCCACGACGTGCGGCGCTTCGAGGACCTGGAGGGCATCGACATCCGCCGGCCGGGCAAGGCCGGGGTCGGCACCGGTGGCATGGTCACCAAGGTCGAGGCCGCGCGGATCGCCACCACCAGCGGCATCCCGGTCGTGCTGTCCAACGCCCCGAGCGCCGGGGCCGTGCTCGGCGGCCTGGAGGTCGGCACGCTCTTCCACCGCCAGCGCAAGCGGCCCCAGGCGCGGCTCTTCTGGCTCGCGCACGCCACCAGCCCGCGCGGCCGGCTGCACCTCGACCCGGGCGCGGTGCGGGCCGTGGTCGGCGGCCACGCCTCGCTGCTGGCGGCCGGCATCACCGCGGTCGACGGGCGTTTCGCCGCCGGCGACCCGGTCGACCTGGTCGACGTAGGCGGCGTCCCGGTGGCCCGCGGCCTGGTCAGCTACGACGCCGAGGAGCTACCGGCGCTGCTGGGCCGGTCCACCAACGAGTTGGGGCCCGCCTACGGTCGCGAGGTCGTCCACCGCGACGATCTGGTCCTGCTGTAGATCCTGCTGTACAAAAAGCCATGCATCCTCGCGTGCGCATCGGCTACGCCCTGGGCTCGCTCGTCACGGGCGCCTTCGGCACCGTGCCGGGACTCCTGCTGCTGCCCTACCTGACCGACACCCTGGGCGTGGCGGCCGGCATGGCCGGGGTCCTGGTGCTCGCGCCGAAGGCCTGGGACGTGTTGATCAATCCGGTCGCGGGGCGGATCTCCGACCGCACGCGGACCCGCTGGGGGGCCCGCCGCCCGTACCTGCTCGGCGGGGGCCTCGCGGTCGCCGTGCTCTTCGCCGCGATCTTCGCCGCGCCGGTGCGCAGCGGGCTATACGTCGCGCTGGTCTTCCTCGCCGCCGCCACCGCGTACGCCTTCTACCAGGTGCCGTATGTGGCCATGCCGGCCGAGATGACGGACGACTACGCCGAGCGGACCCGGCTCATGACCTGGCGGGTGGCGCTGCTGGCCGTGGCCATCCTGGTCTCCGGCGCCCTCGCGCCGCTGGTGACCAAGCAGTTCGGCGGCGGGATCCCGGGCCATCGGGCCATGGGGGTCTTCGTCGCCGTCCTGATTCTCCTCGGTACCGCGGGATCCTTCCTCGGCACCGCGGGCGCCCCCACGGGCCGGGTCACGCAGAGCGAGCCGAGCCTGGCCCGCCAGCTGCGCACCGCGCGGGAGAACGGCGCCTTCACCCGGCTGCTGATCTGCTTCATCGTCCAGGCCGCCGGCATCGGCACCATGCTCGCCGGGGTCAGCTACTTCGCCACCCAGATCCTCGAGGACCCCGACACCGGCGCCACCATGCTCTTCGCCTGCTTCGTCGGCCCGGCCCTGTTGGTCATGCCGCTGTGGTCGCGCGTCGGCGCGCGACTGGGCAAGCTGCGCGCGTACGTGCTGGCCTCGCTGGTCTTCGCCGCCGCCGCGCTGCTCATCGCGCTGGCCCCGGTGCTGCCCGCCGCCGTGGTGTACGTGCTCACCGGGCTGGTCGGCGTCGGCTACGCCGGCCAGCAGGTCTTCGGCCTGGCCATGCTGCCGGACTGCATCGCCTACGACGCGCGGCGCACCGGCCGGCGGCAGGCGGGCGTGTTCACCGGGCTGTGGACCGCCGGGGAGACGCTCGGCCTGGCCCTGGGCCCCGGCGTGTTCGCGCTGCTGCTGGCCGCCTTCGGGTACGTCTCCAGCGACTCCGGCTCGGCCGCCGCGCAGACCGGCACCGCGCGCCTCGGGGTGCTGCTCGGCTTCACCGTCATTCCGGCGGTGGTGGTGGCATTGGCGCTCGTCACTCTGCGAGGCTACGACCTGGACGAGGCGCGCTTGGCGCAGCACCAGCTGGACGAAGCGCAACTGGCGACCAATCAGGAGGGATGAGCCGCATGGGTGCACTGCCGGAGCACGGGGTCCCGGCCGAGGAGGTCCTGGCCGAGCTGCGGGCCATGCGCGACGGCGACCTGCCGACGCACGGCGGGCGACTGTTCGCCTACGTGTACGACCCGGGCCTGGCCGGCCTCGACGAGCTCGCGGCGGCCGCGCACGCGATGTCCGCGCACGTCAACGGGCTCGACCCGACCGCCTTCCCGTCGCTGCTGGCGATGGAGAACGACCTCGTCGGCGCGGCCGCGCAGGTCCTCGGCGGCGACGAGGGCACGGTCGGCAGCGTGACCAGCGGCGGCACCGAGTCGCTCATCCTCGCGGTGAAGGCGGCCCGCGACGCCCGCCCCGACATCGCCGCGCCGCGCCTGGTCATGCCGGTCACCGCGCACGCGGCCCTGGCCAAGGCGGCGTCCTACCTGCGGGTGAAGCTCGACACCGTGCCCGTCGACCCGGCGACGCTGCGGGTCGACCCGGCGGCGGTGGCCGCGGCGATCACCCCGGAGACGGTGCTCGTCGCCTGTTCCGCGCCGTCGTACGCCCACGGGCTGATCGACCCGGTGGAGCCGATCGCCGCGGCGGCCGCGGCCGCGGGCGTGCGCTGCCACGTGGACGGGTGCTTCGGCGGGTGGACGCTGCCGTACCTGCGCCGGCTTGGCGAGCCGATCCCGCCGTTCGACCTGTCCGTGCCCGGGGTCACCAGCATCTCGGTGGATCTGCACAAATATGCGTACGCGCCGAAGGGCGTCTCGGTCCTGCTGCACCGCGACGAGTCCCTGCGCGCCGCGCAGTACTTCGGCTACGCGGACTGGCCGGGGTACACCATGGTGAACCCGGTCATCTCGTCCACCCGCAGCGGCGGTCCGATCGCCGCGGCCTGGGCGACGCTGCGCCACATCGGCGACGACGGCTACCTCGCGCTGGCCGCCCGCACGCGGGACGCCACCGCGGCGATCGCCGAGGCCGTTTCCAAGATCCAGGACTTCGCGGTCGTACCGCGGGAATCGACCGTCGTCGCCTTCATGTCCTCGACGATCGACCTCTTCGTGCTGGCCGACGAGCTGGCCGCGCGGGGCTGGCACACGCAGCCGCAGTTCCGCCACGGCGACATCCCGCCCTCGGTGCACCTGACCGTGACCGCGGCCGTGGCCCCGCGGGTGGAGGAGTTCGAGGCCGACCTCGCCGCCGCCGTCGCCGCCGCGCGCGAGCACGGCCCGGTCGAGCTGCCGCCGGGGATCCTGGACCTGCTGGGCGCCGCACCCGTCGAGCAGCTCGCCGGGGCGCTCGGGCTCGGCGCCGGCGGGGCGCTGCCGGAGCGCATGGCCCCCGTCAATGCGCTGCTGAACGCGGCGCCTCCCGCGGTACGGGAGCAGCTTCTCGTGGCGTTTCTCAGTCTCCTGCAGCGACCTTCACGGCGGCCGTGAGCACGAGCTGGCCCAGCGCGCCGGGGACCAGGACCAGCCAGCACAGCCGCTGCAACTGGTCCTCGCGCAGCCGGGGGTAGGAGACCCGCACCCAGATCACCACGAACGACACCGCGAACACCTTGATCAGCGTCCAGGCCCACCCGAGCTGGGCGTCCAGGCCGAAGGGGCCCTTCCAGCCGCCCAGGAACAGCACGGTGGTGAGCGCGGCGATGACCACGATGCCGACGTACTCGGCGAGCAGGAAGAACGCGAAGCGCAGGCCGGTGTACTCGGTCATGTAGCCGAAGACCAGCTCGGAGTCGGCGATCGGCATGTCGAACGGCGGGCGGCGGATCTCGGCCAGGCCGGCGATGAAGAAGATCAGCATCGCCGGCAGCTGCCAGAGCAGCCACCAGGGCCGCCAGGCCTCGACGATCCCGGACAGCGACAGCGTGCCGGCGGCCATCGCGACCGACAGCGCCGAGAGGATGAACGGCAGCTCGTAGCCGAGCAGCTGGGCCGCCGCGCGCAGGCCGCCGAGCAGCGCGTACTTGTTGGCGCTGCTCCAGGCGGCCATCAGCACCGCGACCACCCCGACGCCGACCACCGCCAGCACGAAGAACAGCCCGATGTCGAGCTTCTGGGCGACCAGCCCGTGCGGGCCGAGCGGGATCACCAGCAGTACCGCCAGGTATGGCAGCAGTGCGATCACCGGGGCCAGCCGGAACACCGCCCGGTCGGCCGACCGCGGGGTGATGTCCTCCTTCTGCACGAACTTGACGCCGTCGGCGACGAGCTGGGCCCAGCCGTGGAAGGCGCCGGCGTACATCGGCCCGAGCCGCCCCTGCATGTGCGCCATGACCTTGTGCTCGGCCTGCCCGACGATCAGCGGCAGGGTGAGGAAGGCCACGACGACCGCCAGGACGCGGATCGCCACATCCAGCCAGACCGGCATCAGCCGCGCCTCCCCGGCCACTCATCGGGGTCGGGCACTCCCGGCGGGCGCATCGGCGCACGCTTGGCGACCGTGTGCTCGCTCTCCCCCGGCTCCTTTGCCCCGGGCCACGGCTTGGCCACGCGCGAGGCCAGCACGAACTCCTTGCGCAGTGGGTGGCCCTCGAACTCCGGCGGGAGCAGCAGCGGATCGAGCCCGGGGTGGCCGGTGAAGCCGACGCCGAACATCTCGTGGGTCTCGCGCTCGTGCCAGGCGGCGCCGGGGAAGGTGCCGGTGATGGACGCGATCGCGGGTGCGGAGCGCGGCAGTTCGGCCCGCACCAGCACGCCGTGCTTCCGCTCGGTCGACCAGAGGTGGGCCACGATCAGAAACCCGCCGGGCAGCTCGTCGACGGCGGAGAGCCAGTCGAAGAAGTCGCAGCCCAGGCCGGCTTTGGCCTGCTCGATCGCCTCGGCCCAGCGCTCGGCCGGCACGTCGACCGTGGCCCGGGCGAACTTGCCGCCGCCGCTCTCGGAGGCCTCCCCCGCGCCCAGGAGCTCGACGAGCCGGGCGCCGATTTCGGCCGGGGTCACGGCCGCACCGGCGGCGCGGTCAGGGCCTTCACGTCGGGCTGCGGGGTGCCGCCCAGCCCGGCCTGCTCCCCCGCGATCTTCTCCTGCAGCCGCATGATGCCGTGCAGCAGCGCCTCGGGGCGCGGCGGGCAGCCGGGGACGTAGACGTCGACGGGGATGAGCTGGTCGACGCCCTTGGTCACCGAGTAGGAGTCCCAGTACGGCCCGCCGCAGTTGCTGCAGGCGCCGAAGCTGATGACGTACTTCGGCTCGGGCATCTGGTCGTAGAGGCGCTTGATGGCCGGGGCCATCTTGTCGGTCACGGTGCCGGAGACGACCATGAGATCGGCCTGGCGGGGACCGTGGGCGAAAGGAATGACGCCCAGCCGCATGAAGTCGTGGCGACCCATGGACGTGGCGATGAACTCGATCGCGCAGCAGGCCAGCCCGAAGTTGAACACCCACAGGGAGTAGCGACGCCCCCAGTTGAGCACGAACTTGATCGGCTCGCCCAGCACTCCCGACATGGCCACAGCCTACTCGCGCTACCGAGGGCGGGCGACGACCCGTTGCCCGCCCTCGACCGTTGCTCTCAGCAGGTCACTCCGGCGCATCCGCTGGGGTCGCCGGTGGAGGTGTTGCCGCCCCCGTCGATGACCGAGCCGGCGTCGGCGAAGATCCCGTAACTGGCGTTGTTCAGGGCGTTGTTGTCCTTCACCGTGATCTTCGCCCCGCTGACCGTGGCAAAGTGCAGCCCGTCGGCCACCGGCCGGCCGAGCCGGTCGCTGACCCCGCCGGTAAGCCCGTTGCCGTCGAACGTGTTGCCCGACACGGTCGCCACCGAGGTGCTCGTCGTCGCCGACACCTCGAACAGCACGCCGGCCGCGGTGTTGCCGGTAAAAGTGTTCCCGGAGATGCTCGTCCCGGTGATCGTGGCCAGGTCGCTGACCCCGGTCTTCACCCCGATCTCGTTGCCGGTGAACGTGTTGCCGAGGATCCGCGCCCCGAACCCGGTCGGGTCGATCACGATCCCCACGCCGGCGCCCTGGATGGTGTCGTCCTGGAACAGCCCGCCCTGCGACGTCGACGAGTACGCGATCGGCGCCCGGGTGAACGTGCTGTTGGTCAGCTTCACCGTGTTGGACTGGCCGATCGAGACGCTCCCGTCGGTCGCCGACCCGAGGTCGAACAGGAACGAGTTGGACGAGGTGACGGTGAGCGGCGCATGGTCGAGCGTGACACCGTTGAACTGCACGCCGGTGCTGAGCGCCAGCTGCACCGAGCCGGAGGTGACGCTGCCGCCGTTGACATGGGTGTCGTTGCCGTTCTGAACCTTGACCCCCACGCCGTCACGCACGGCGAGGTTGCTGAGGATCGCGCGCTTGGAAGCGGTGACGAACACCCCGGTGGCGAACCCGCTGATGCCACCGTTGGCAACGGTCACGTCGTTGGTGTACGAACCGACCTTCACGCCGGTGCCCGTCCCGGTGCCGATGATGTTGTACCCACCGAGGTCCACGGTGATCCCGGCCGCCCCCACGATGAGCGCATCGCCGGTGCAGTTCAGATCGCTGGTGAGCGTGACGCTGCTGGTGACGACGGAGCCGCAAGCGGGGTTCGCGAGCGCCTGGGTGGCGGGGGCCGCGGCGAGCCCGATTCCGACGGCCACGGCGACGAGAACGTGCCGGGCGAGGCGGGACTGGTTGCGCATGAGTCACGTCCTTCTGGTTCGACAGAGGAGCGGTCCATGACCCTATCGACGAACCTCTTTGCGTGGTGCCCCACTACGCGCTTCGCACATCCCGACCATTTGCGAGCGCCACCTTGCATATCCGACGCAACCGGTCACCACACCTGACCTGCCGACATGCCTCAGTAATGCGGGCGCCTGGCAGGCGGATCCGATCCGCAGCGGCACCTCATTCTTGTCATTTCGTCGGGGCCGGTTCGGGGTCCGAGCCGGCCACCCGGCCTGCGGCTCGGAGAAGACCTCCGTCCGCACCCGGCGCTACCGACATCCGGTTTCTCCTGCTGCGCCCGCGTCGGTGCGGCAGAGGAACTCAAAAGTCGAACCCGAGCCCGTCCAGAAACGCCATGACGCCCTCACCGAACGGGCCGACGTAGCGGTTCACCGCCGCGGCGACAGCCTCCGGGTCGGCGGTGCGACCCGCCGCGGCGGCCCACTGGACCGCCAGCGCGGTGGTCTCCTCCACCGTGCCCGCCTTCTCGGCCGGGAAGTCCCAGACTCGCATTGCGTCCGCCGGGTTGAGGCACGCAGCCCACCACGAGCCGCCAGGTATGTCCGCCTCAACGATGCCGACGGCGCTTTCGATGACGTAGACGGACAACGCCGGGAAGCCGGTCTCCTCAGCCAGGTCGATGACGTTCAGCCCCCAGCCGCCGAGCACCTGGAGGAATCCCCATTCCCCGTCAGCGCGCGGCTCGCACGCCTCACCCGGATCCAGGTCGTACTGCCCCTCGGTGCAGAGCCGGCGAATCGACGGCAGTTCGGTCAACGGCCGGTCGTGACGGGCCACGATGAAGTACCCAAAGAGCGACACCGGCCGCAGCGTACTGCCCCGCGCGGGCTCTCGCGGCCTAAGCGTCGGCCCGGTCGTGCCTGTACACGCGGCCGTGTCGACGTGGCTGATGAAGCTGAGGCTTACTCATTTGGTCGAGCCCGAAAGAGCTCAGATGGAGGTTGACGGAATGTGGATGCAGGCGCCATCGAGAGGGCGGCGAATGGGCTGCGCTGGTGGAGACGGTGGGTTTGAAGCATGACCTGGCGTGCACGCCACCGCGAACACTTGGAAGGCCTCGGCCTGGGAGCTTATGCCGAGAAGATCATCGCGCGGACGCACGAGGAGATCTGGATTACGGCGACGCCGAGCGAGTCACTGGCGTTGGGTCAATCACGAATCGGCGGGGTACCTGATCTGCCGGATGGCGTTGCGTGGCCGCGTCAGCGTTGGACACACGCCGAGGTTCACGCTTGGCCGGAGTATGCACGCCGAGATCTCGACGAAGCGATCACGTCCGGGGTCGTCACGACGCAGCCAGGACACTTCGCAGCCGCATTGCCTTTCGTCGCGCAGCTTGATCTTAGGGATGTCGCCCCGTTTCAGACAGCGCTGCCCCGGAATGGTCACCTGTGGCTGTTCGCTGATCAGACATCCGACGGTGGAGAGGTCGGCGGCCTCTTCTGCGTCGCGAGCGCGTGGTTGTTCGAGCCTCAGTCCAGGTCACTTCGTCGGGCGGTGCCCCCGCCTGTTCCCGAACAGTTCGCCGCAGGCTCGATCTCATTCGCACCCGGCACGGCGATGCCAGACTTCTACGACGAGCACCTCGCGCTGCCAGGTGCCTACTGGCATACGTACGAGCAAGCGCGCGTGGCGGTGCGGCAGCCCGAGCCGAGGCACGCCCTCCTGCCCGGCCCCGATTGCGGAGTGATCGGTGACGTGCCGCCTCCCGGTTACACGGCGCTTCTCCGAGTTGACACCGATGATGCACTCGACATGAACTGGGGCGATGCCGCGTGGATCACCTTCGCAGTCCCTGACGCCGCACTCGCCGAGCACCGGTTCGACGGACTGATAGCCATCCGTTGGTACGGATGACCACGACGGCATTGGCCGCTTGGCAGAGTCCGTTGCCGTTCGCGGTGCGGGTTGGTCAGGCGGTCAGGGCCAGGGTGAAGGGCAGGACTCCCTTCGCGCCGGACTGGATCAGGGCTCGGGCGGCCAGGGCGATGGTCCAGCCGGTGTCGACCATGTCGTCGACCAGGAGGACCGGGCCCGGGGCGGATTGCACGGCGTCGGCCAGGGCGGCCGGGATGGTGAAGGCGTTGCACAGGGCGCGGACGCGCTGGGCGCTGTTGGTGCGGGAGGCGGTCTCCGTGGCCGGGGCGGCGGGGATGGTGCCGAGGAGGGGCAGGCGGCCCACCTCGGCGATGCGGGCGCCCAGCGAGCCGACCAGCTGGGGGGCGTGGCGGGAGCCGAGGACGACGACGCCGGCGGGGCGCTGGGGCCAGGGGGAGTCGCCCTTGGACCATTCGGCGAGGGTGGAGACGACGCCGGTGAAGATCTCGTCGGGGATGGGGGCGTCGGGGCCGGCCAGCAGGTTGCGGAGGCGGTCGCCCCAGCCGAGGTCACTCAGGCGGCCGATGGCGCGGCCCGGGAGGGTCTGCTCGGCGGGCGTGATCTTGCCGGAGAGGTCGATGCCGATGGCAGCCATGCCGGTGGGCCACTGCTTGCGGGGCGGGATCTCGACGCCGGCCCGGCCCAGGTGGGCCCGGGCGGCGTCCAGGGCGGCGGGAGAGACCTCGGTGGCGTACCACGGGCCGGCGCACGCGTCGCAACGGCCGCACGGGGTGGCGTCCGGGTCGTCGAGCTGCCGGCGCAGGAACTCCATGCGGCAGGAGGTCAGCGACGTATAGCGCAGCATGGCCTGCTGCTCGGCCTCGCGGGCGGCGGCGACCCGGGCGTAGCGCTCGGTGTCGTGCTGCCAGGGGGTGCCGGTGTGGACCCAGCCGCCGCTGACCCGGCGGACGGCGCCGTCGACGTCGAGCACCTTGAGCATCAGATCGAGGCGGCTGTGGCGGAGCTCGACCCGGGGCTCCAGCGCCATGGTGGAGAGGGGGCGGCCGGCGTTGGCGAGCACGTCGAGGACCTGGCGGACCTGGTGCTCGGGCGGAAAGGCGAGGGAGGCGAAATACCGCCAGATGTCCGCGTCCTCCCGGCCCGGCAGCAGGAGCACGTCGGCCTTGGCGACCGCGCGGCCGGCTCGGCCGACCTGCTGGTAGTAGGCGATGGGCGAGGACGGGGCGCCCAGGTGCACGACGAAGCCGAGGTCGGGCTTGTCGAAGCCCATGCCCAGCGCGGAGGTGGCGACGAGGGCCTTGATGCGGTTGCCGATCAGGTCGGACTCGGCGCCGAGGCGCTCCGCATTCTCGGTGCGGCCCGTATACGCCGCGACCTCGTATCCCTGGCCGCGCAGGAACGCCGCCGTCTCCTCGGCGCCGGCCACCGTCAGCGTGTAGATGATGCCGGAGCCGGGCAGGTCGCGCAGGTGCTCGCCGAGCCAGGCCAAGCGGTGCGACGGGGACGGCAGGGTGAGGGCACCCATCCGCAGCGACTCCCGGTCGAGCGAGCCGCGCAGCACCAGCGCGTCGCCGAGCTGCTCGGCGACGTCGGCGGTGACCCGGGCGTTGGCCGTCGCCGTGGTGGCCAGGACCGGCGTGCCGGGGGCGAGGTCGAGCAGCAGGGTGCGCAGCCGCCGGTAGTCGGGGCGGAAGTCGTGGCCCCAGTCGGAGACGCAGTGCGCCTCGTCGACCACCAGCAGGCCCGTCGTCGCCGCCAGTTTCGGCAGCACGTCGTCGCGGAAGCCGGGGTTGTTCAGCCGCTCCGGGCTGACCAGCAGCACGTCGACCGAGCCGGCCGCGATCTCGTCGGTGATCGCGTCCCACTCCTCGAGGTTGGCCGAGTTGATGGTCCGCGCCACGATCCCGGCCCGGGCCGCCGCGTCGGTCTGGTTGCGCATGAGCGCGATCAGCGGCGACACGATCACCGTCGGGCCGGCCCCGCGGGCCCGCAGCAGGGCGGTGGCCACGAAGTACACCGCCGACTTGCCCCACCCGGTGCGCTGCACGCACAACACCCGGCGGTGCCCGGCCACCAGCGCCTCGATGGCCGTCCACTGATCTTCGCGCAGCTCGGCGGCGGGGCCGGCGAGCTTCTTGAGAATGTCCGAGGCTTCCTGTCGCACGGGTCGACGCTAGCAACGGGGTGTGACAGAAACGCTATTCGTACTGCGGACGGCCGTACCCGGCGATCGGAGCGTAGTCGAGCAGTCGCATGGAGATACGTTCCCCGGCCCGGGGCGCCTCGATCACCCGCCCGTCGCCGATGTAGATGCCGACGTGGCTCACGTCCTTGTAGTAGAAGACGAGGTCGCCGGGGCGCAGCTCGGCCCGCGTGATCGGCTTGACGGTCTGTTTCTGGCGGGCCGCGTTGTGCGGCAGCGCCACTCCCGCGGCCTTCCAGGCGGCCATCGTGAGCCCCGAGCAGTCGAAGCTGTTCGGGCCGTCGGCGCCCCACTGGTACACCTTGCCCAGTTGGTTGTAGGCGAAGCGCACGGCGCGCCCGGCGGCGTCGTCGGTGAACGCCGGCACGAACCCGTCGTGCAGCGCCCCGGAGGGCACCCGCGCCACCCGCCGGTCGCCGAGCCGGCGCAGCTGGGCCTCGATCGCGCTCTTGCGCTGCCCGAGCTCGAGCTGCTGCGATCGCTGACGATCCCGCAGTACCGACAGCTCGGTCTTCTGTTTCTGCAGATCGTCCTGGGCGGCCTGCAGCGCGCGGAGGCCCCCGGAGCGGCGCCGCGCGATCTGGTCCAGCATCGCCAGCTGGTCCATCCACGACTCCGGCGACCGGGCGGTGATCAGCGCCGCCGTCGAGCCGACCGCACCGCCGCTGCGATAGAGCGCGGCCGCGGCCTCGTCGGTCTCCTTCTGGGCGGCATCGACCTGCGCCTGCAGCGGACCCAGGCGCGAGGTCACCTGCCCGAGGCGCGCGTCGGTGGCCCGCAGGTCGTCGGCGACGGCGTTGTACCGTTCGATGACGACCTCGAGCTCCTGCCAGGCGTTGGCGAGCCCCCGCTGCCGGTCCGCGGAGGGATCCGCGTGGCCGGCCCCCGGCGCCGCCAGGAGCATGAGCCCAGCGACGACGAGCGATGCGGCGCTGCGCAAGTTCTTGCGGCAAAACCCCACGTGGCGCTAACGCCGCAATTTGGACAAAAGTGACCTAAGCTCCCTCGATAGGGGCCCGGCGGGCGCTCGATAGGGTGGCGGGCATGGCGCTGAAGGGTCCGTTCGTTGCGGCTGGGCTGGTCGCGGCCCTGCTCCTGGGCTTCGGCATCGCGCGCTCCACGGACGCCCGCACCGAGACCGCTGCCCCGGCCGCGACCGCCATCCCGTCGCACTCCCACGGCGGCGCGGCCAGCAGCGACCTGGGCGGCTTCTCGCTGAGCGCGGGCGGCTTCACGCTGGTCCCGGCCCAGCCCCCGACCTTCGCGGCCGGCACCGAGCAGCAGTTCGCCTTCAAGATCCTCGGCCCGGACCGCAAGCCCGCCACCCGCTACGTCCTGAACCACGAGAAAAACCTGCACTTCATCGCCGTACGGCACGATTTGTCGGGCTTCCAGCACCTGCACCCGACGATGGCTCCGGACGGCACCTGGACGACCCCGCTCACCCTGCCCACGCCGGGCATCTGGCGCCTCTACGCCGACTTCATCACGCTCGACGCGACCGGCCAGCAGGTCCCGCTGACACTCGCCGTCGATGCTACGGTCGCGGGCAGTTACAGTCCGGTGGCCCTGCCGACGCCGTCGCGTACCGTGGAGGCGGGCGCCTTCACGGTCACGCTGGAGGGCACGCCGCAGGTGAATGCCACCCAGCCGCTGTCGTTCCGCGTCTTCGCGGGCGGTGCCCCGGTGACGGATCTGGAGCGGTACCTGGCCGCCTACGGCCATCTGGTCGTGGTCCGCGACGGCGACCTCGGCTACCTGCACGTGCACCCGGAGGACCAGCTGGTGGGCGGCGCGGTGAAGTTCTGGCTGTCCGCGCCGAGCCCGGGCCGCTACCGCATGTACTTCGAGTTTCAGAAGGCGGGGCAGGTCCATCGCGCGGAGTTCACGGTCGACGTGCCGTGAGCGAAGACCTTGTCGAGCCGGACTGGGCGAAGCGGTCGGCCCTGGGGCCGCCCCGTCGGCTCCGCCGGCCAGTTCTTCGGCCTTGACTGATCCGGCGCCCGCCTTTCGGCCGCGTCCCCGTCCCTGAAGATCTTCACGATAAGTCGGGCGCGCCGCGACTTTAGCGGCTTCGCGGTCTGCGGCATGGCCGTGCGCCATTTGACATTGTCGTTATCGTCCGGGGCGGTTTTTCTGGGCGGGCTCGGGGATAGTCAATCTCATGGGGCAGCTGTCATTCTTCAGTCGCACGGAATTGGCTGCCATGCGTGACCGGACCAGGTCTCGGCGCTATTGTCCGGCAAGGGAGCAGTTCCGTCGGGAACATGAGCGGCATCGAGTGTGGGGCCTTGCTCAGCGGCATGCCGAGAAGCTACGCCGCATCCATGGTGGCGTCCCACCGGTGACCGCGGCCAACGATCGGCGGGACCGGCCCGACCCGGCCCCCGCGCCGGTCCCGCCGACGCTACCGCCCGAACAGGCCGAACAGCCCGCCGACCGGGTTGTCGCCGACCATACCGATCCCGCGCCGCCGGACCGCAAGGGCGGCACGGCAGAGTCCGGGCGTGCCCGCGCGGGCCGTCGCGCACCAATGCCACCGCCGCCGCCGCGCCGGCCCGCGAGTGCGGCGACGCGTCGAACAATCGGCCGCTATCCGCGCTCATCGGCAGCGTATCGCAGCCGGTTCTTGCATCTGCCACGTCCGGCCGGCTGTCAATTCCACCGAAGCCTGCGAAAGGTCGAGCACCATCCCAATGCGCCACCGGGCGGAGCATTTCAAGTAAATACGCGCTCATCGGCAGTTCAGAGCGGCAAGCCACTGGACTGCCAGCCACTCGCTGTCACGATCGCCTCCAGACGGCGGGTTCGGCAGCGGGCTCCGTGCTACGCCTGCGCGTCGCGGGGTAGCAGCGGTATTCGTGCGGCGCTGCTGAGCCGCACATCCGCTGGTGCGGGCCCAGTAGCGGCCCGATGAGCGTGGCCGAGAGCTCAGCGGTCCCGCGCCGTGGTCCAGGCCGAGGTCAGGTCGTCCACACCGAACGGCCGGGACCCGCTGGAACGGTAGGCACAACCCGCCCGCCGCGAGACCGCGACCCGCGGCCTGAAATGGCGACACCCGGCCCGAAGTCCGTACGCCCTGCCCCATCGCCGGCACGAGGTCCATCGCGACTCCGAGTGATCGGCGGTTCAAGAGTGCTGCCCGGCAAGGCGCCTGACCGACGACGCGGTCGACGGGTGTATCGCCGAAGCCGTCGCCGGCGGGTCGGTCGGGGCATAGGCGGCCGGAAACGTTCCGTCGCCGCCAACAGGCAGGGCATCCCGATCGGCATCGTCGCGGTCAGCGCGAACCCGCACGCGCCGCCGGCCTCCCCCGCCCGGTCCTCAACGCCGCCGACGCGCAGCTCGACGGCCACCGGCCCGACCAGGTCACCGTCCACCTCGGACGAACCAGCCGCGACAACAAACGAGTCGGGCCGCCCCGACGACAATGCGTCGGAGCGGCCCGGCCAGCCAAAACTAGTCCTCGGCGGACTCGCTGAACTCGGCGCCGGCCTCGCCCGCGCCACGCCCGCGGCCGCCCCGGCGGCGACGGCGCCGCGTCCGGGCGGCCCCGCCCTCCTCGCCGGCCACGACAACGGGCGAACCGGCGGCCTCAGCGTCC
>NZ_JBFAZW010000052.1:0-74307 GCF_040682015.1 Dactylosporangium sp. NPDC051485 | reverse complement strand
ATCGCTTCTTCCCCACGTTCTCCATGATGCTAGACATCCTCCCGGAGACCCCAGGTCCCCTGATCTCGGATGTCCGTCAAAACGGGGCAGGCCCAGAGCTCATGTGCTCCGGTCCTCCGCGACGACGCGAGGTGCGTCGTGGTGCACCCGAAGCGCAAGCGCCGGCCTGCGTGGAGGCGGCGGAGCCTCTGGTTCCGACATAGCCAGAACCAGAGGCCAGGCCAACCCACGATCGTCAGCTCGTGCCGCTCGGCTCAACGTGACAAGAGATCCACCGAAGGCCACAGAGCGAGAGCTGGTCGGCGTTTCCGGCTCCCGCGCGTAGTGCCCGCGGGGAAGTCTCCTGCGTTCGAACGGGACCGGAAGAAACTCCGCTACCAACACAACCGACGGGCACAAGCCCATCCATGTCTGCCGAGCCACGTCATCATCGGCGGGCGCGCCGCGACCGGTCTTCTTTAAGGCCGAGGAGCTGCGGTCCGAGATCCAGCAGCTGCCGACTACTGACAAGGAAGACATCCGGAAGCTGCTGAGCAAGATCCTTGATGATAGTTGGGGAGCCTCCCACCTGGTCGCTCGCACCAGCAGGCTTAGCGCCACCTTACGACGCCGTGACCGCCGTCGAGCGCGACGGGCCACGACCAATCTCCAGTTCCACGGCTGGGCGCTCGAAGGTTCTTGACAGTCACTCAACCGTTCGCGGACGCGGCCAACGGCTACCAAACCGCAACGACGTCCCGGAAAGATCGTCGCAGACCCAACTGCCGCCGGTTCGCCGCCGACGGCAGGAGTACACCCATCGTGACCGACGAACCTCGGCCAGCTAAGGGGATCAGGCGTGCCTGCTCACACGCTCCATGGGTCTGGACATGATCAAGCGGTTGCAATAGTCCCGCCTTCGCAGCCACGTGCGGCTCGACCTCAAGATCAGCACCAGGTCTGCTCAGCCGACGTTGGTGAGCTGAGGGAGTTTCGTCGAATGTCTTGTGCCACCTGGGCAAGGTCCCCGAGTATGTCACTGCGAGTCATCGCGCGCGGACGCGATGAGGTGGGGATTATTGCGTTAAGTGATAGGTGGGCATTGTGAGGGACGATGACACGGTCCTGAATGAGCAGGTGCGGTCAGCCTCTAGAGCCCATCCGGTTGAAGATAGCCTGAGCACCGACCAACGTGTGCTCGCGCGCGTGACGGATGGAATCTACCGAAGGCCTGCGTCAGCACTTCGTGAGCTGATCTCGAACGCCTACGACGCGGACGCCAGGCGAGTCACCATTCGCACAGAACGGCCTGATTTCGGACGCATCAGCATCGACGACGACGGCAATGGCATGTCGTCTGAAGCTCTGGTGCGGCTATTGAAGCACATAGGTGGCAGTACGAAGCGAACAGCTATGGGCGAGACGTTCAATGTAACGAGAAAAGGTGATCCAAATCTAAGCCCCGGCGGTCGGCCGTTGATCGGCAAGATCGGAATCGGTCTCTTTTCGGTCGCACAACTAACTCAGGCGTTTCAGATTGTCACCAAAGTGGCAGGGGAAAACCATCAAACGATTGCCTACGTAATCTTGCGCCAGTACGCGGAGTCGGTTACCAGTGACCCAGAAGCCAAATATGAGGCGGGCAAGTTCCGCATCTGGCGCGAGCGGGCAGAGGACACGCAGGCCCACGGAACCTCGATTACACTAACTGCAATTCGCCCGCAAACTCGGGAGAGTCTGCAGAGTAAGCAGAAGTGGTTAACGCTCCTTGCGCGGGCGAACGACGGGGGTACGCCAGTTGAGCTGCCGGAATACCACGTCGGGCGGATTGACCCCAGCAATCCTGACTTGCTCCAGCAGTTCGTCGAGGATGAGCCGGTCAGACTTCCGTGGAAGAAGGGTGCTGAGGGCTACGCCGCCATGGAAGGCATGGTGCAGGCTGTATGGAAAGCATATTCGGAAGAGGGCATCCAGAATCCAAGTGTCGAAAAGCTGTTCGACGAATACCTGGAGATGATCTGGACATTAAGCCTCGCGCCGCCGATCCGCTATATCGGAGGCCATCCGTTTGATCTCATGGGTGCCGAAAATCTTCGACTGTATCGGATCGATCCGAAAGGTGTAACGAGACTCGAATTCGACAATCGAACGCCGGTGCGGCAACTGGCGGGGCTCGGTAACAAGATCGTTGAACGATCGGACTTTGAGGTACAAATTGACGAAGTGTCTCTCAGTAGGCCGATCTATTTTGACCGATTCTTGCTAAGTAGTGCCACGCTGCAGGAGTCTTTGCTATTCGTTGCAAGCCATCGCGAAACGTTTCCGGGCATTGATGGTCGGATGAGCGGTGGGAATCTTGAGTTTCAAGCCTACGTGCTGATTAGTCCTAAGGTCGTTCCAACGGAACATCGTGGAGTGAAGATTAGGATTAACGATGCAAGTGGCATCCCATTCGATCCAACCTTCTTAAGCTTCCCGATCGCCGAGACGCAGCGGCTTCCGCGCATAACGTGTGAAATCTTTGTAACCGAAGGCCTGGACGGCGCGCTAAATATCGATAGAGAGTCGTTCAACTTTGCGCATGCGCACGTGAGGGCGCTTACTAAGTGGCTTCACTCAGCGCTCCGGAAGGTGATCGCCGAAGAGAAGCGCGTTGCGGCTTCGGCTCGACGTCAGCGTAGAAGTGTAGAAACGACTAGGTCTGTTGACGAGGTCAGGGAAATTGTCGAGGAGGTGCGTCGTCAGCGCCTCGGACCTGATCTAGACGACCCGCCGGCAGTTACCTTTGTTTCAAGCGGCAGATCTTCTAGCCAGCCTCCGGGGGCTTATCAGTATCCGCGAAGTGTCGTCGCCGCTGCGGGCGCCAACTATCAGGAGCGAGAGAATAAGGCAGTAGCCTTTGTAACCGCCATTACCCAAGTGCTTGACGCCTATGGACTTCTCGATGATCTTGCGCCAGAGGATCGCACCCTACTTCTCAAATCGATCAAGGAAATATCGGAAAAATTAGGATGAGAGGGGACTCGGAGATGAACGACGACGACTTTCCCCTAGTATCCTTCGAGTTTCCGGAAGTAGTTGAGTACCACTTCAAGCCGTGGCATCGCCCAAGGAAGCAGTATGTACGCGCCACAATCTGGGGTAGGTACATCGAAAGCCTAGTTGCTGCGATGGACCAGGATCGGCCAGTACGCTACTTCGGGTTACCTGGCGCCGATTTTCTCGACATCAGATACTTTCTCAACCAATTCTGCATTCCGAACGAACGGAAGATTCGATTCGTAGGATTCGACGCATCCACTCAGGAGGGCGATGACGACTTAGGGAGCACGCTGGCTGAGATGCATGCTTCCCTCGACGCGATTGCTGCTTCAGATTCGGCGACTGACAGCGCTGGCTCCCTTGCCTCGCTTCGTCGCTCACCAAATGTTGATCCACGATCCAAGGTGCTGCGGCGGCGACTGGAGAGTATCGCCGATATCAATTCGGTGGCACGCCGAATCTTTTTAGATGAAGAGCCTTTCGACATCGTCAACATTGACCTATGCGGGGGAATCTTCCCGAAACCCGACAATAAGGGTCAGTATGCAACTGAACTCTATGATGCGCTGCGCCAGATCTTCGGGCTTCAGAACCGCCATCATCGAAGCTGGCTCTTCTTCTTGACTATCCGTGTTGACGATCAGACGGTGCCGCATCAGATCAATGAGGAAATGGCCGAGTTGATCGAGAGCAACATGTCTAGCTCCGCCGCCTTCAAGCGTGACCTCGTCCGACTTTTTCCGCAACTTAGCCAGGACTTCGGTGCGGGTCGTCGACTGAATTCGTCGGAGATCATTGTCGGAATAGCTAAATGGCTGGTACGGCTAGGCGTTTCGAAAGGGATGGATTCTGAAATACTTGACGTAGCCGCATACAGAATATTGGATCGCTCCGGGCCACTCGATATGGCTACAGTTGCCTTCCGTTTCAGTCCGGTCATCGAGGTGCCGAGAGGCCGTGTGCCACTACGAGATGGGGCGCCGGTTAACGCCAACGAGGCGAAGTGGGCTGGCTCTATTCCTGCAAGCGTGAACAGTCTCGTCGATGTTGATGAACTTTTGGAGGAGTTGCCAGAGCTGAAACGTCGTGCTGCCGAAGAAACGGCGACGCTTTTGGCGGAGACCGGGCGATACACCCCGGAATCATATTTGGACTGGGTGGATTCTGGAGAAGGCTGGAAAGACGGATCTTAGAATGGCATTTATATCCGTCTCGCCACTTCGCACCGGTGATGTCGAGATCGTGTTGCTTGTGCGTGCCCGGCTGTGAAACTCTCTGCCGCTCGGTGCGGGGCCGGCGGGTGACGAGCATGCGACCAATGTTGATGGTGGTCAAGTGAGGTGATCTCAGCGAGGATTGGCGGCTGATTTGGACGACACGGGCATTACGTCCAATGTGGACGATGTTGGAAGAGGGCTGGGGCCCTCGGTAGGCAGTTCTCACCACAAGAACACCCGCCCACGGTGAGGACCCCAGTGATCGCCTATCGTGCCATGCTCGACGTCCCCAGGGAACTGGTCCACCACGTCGCCGGGCTCCTGCGCGCCGAGCGCCGCCGGCGCGGAACCCGGCGTGGAACCCGAGCGTTGACCTGCTGGTATCACGCTCTGCTGGTCCTGGTCTGGTACCGCAGACGCGAGGACCTGACCCTCCTCGCAGCCGGGTTCGGCGTGTCCCGCGCCACCGCCTACCGCTACCGCGACGAGGTCACCGCCGTCCTCGCCGAGACTGCACCCGATCTGCACGACGCGCTGTGCCGCGTCGCCGCCGACGGCTGGTCCCACGTGATCCTGGACGGCAAAGTGTTCACCACCGACCGATGCGCCCAGACCACCACCAGCGTCAAAGGCAAGACCATCGACGCCTGGTACTCCGGCAAGCACCGCAACTTCGGCGGGAACATCCAAGCGATCATGCGCCCGGACGGACTGCCGATCTGGACCGCACCAGTATCACCCGGGCACCTGCACGATCTGACCGTCGCCCGCCACCATGACGTCCTCGCCGCCCTGTACTGGGCGGCGTCACAGCTCGGCCTGCCAACCCTCGCCGACGCAGGCTACGAAGGCGCAGGCCACGGTGTGCACACCCCGATCAAACAACCCACCGACGGCAGCACCCTCGCCACCGACAACCGCGCCTACAACATCCTCCTGCGATCGATGCGCTGCCACGGCGAACGCGGCTTCGCACTCCTCACCACCCGCTGGCACGCCCTGCAACACACCACCGCCAGCCCAACCAGAATCGGCGACTTCGTCAAAGCAGCACTCATGCTCACCCACTTCGAGTACCGCTACCTGCCGACTTCTTGTTGAGATCACCTCAGTCAATGATCGCGAAAGACATCGACTCCACCCGGGTCGACATCACAATGTCAAGCTGGGGTAGGGCTCCGCTCTGGCGCTTCTTGCTATTCGCATGCCGTTTCACCGCGTCAGGCAGCATTGACAAGAGTCCGCTCCGTCCAGCGCCGCTCTCGATTCGGCACGGCAATGTCGATGCCATCCGATAGCGCAGCAGCAAGTCGCCTAGCAGATGCCCGTACAGGTAATTCAGCTTGTCGGCGTCTCCCGGTCCACCCGAGGTGTCGGTTCTGTCGGATGTTATCAGATACGCTCTGAAGGGAAGGTCGAATATTAGTTCACGAAACGGACCGGAAATTTCGATTGGGTCCGTTGATGCCTGGAACCCGTTCTTGCGGAACTGATCGAAGCTGGCAAGACCATGCAGGCTCCGTCGAGCGGATAGTCGACGGAAAAGCTCTAGAGTGCGTTGCTCAGTCTCCTCGGAATCGTGCTCGACTTCGATCGCGCCTACGATCAGCGGCTGTGTCGGCTGCCCTCGACCGGATTCAGTCACGTAGAGCTTTACGGGGCTTACAGCGTCAAGTGCCTGTGCGACGCCCAGTGATGCCGCTGGTCCGGCCGGGATCAGGCTCCTTCGTCTTGACGGCTTATGTTTCGGTCTGGCACGCCGTGTAGAGAGTGTCGTCGTCGACTGCTCGCTCGTTTCCGAACGGCTCACTGCCTTCAGGTTCAAATCCGCAGACGCAGTCTGACCAGGATCTGCTGCGACGCGATTCGGTGCCGTTCCAGCCTCTTCGGCGGCGATCCAGAGCAGTCGATATCTCTCTAGATCTCCGCCGAGGGCATCGACGAGCACTTCAAGGTGGCCCCACTTCGGATTCTTTTCACAGCGAAGCACTGCGGCAACCGTGGTATGGCTGATCGCCTGGCGAGTCTGGCGACTAATTTCCCGGTAACTAGGGTTCCCACTGTGCAGACGCAGGCGGCGGAGCTGCTCGCGAAGCGCCAGCAACGGATGTCCAGCCTCAAGGCCTGGTGTGATAATGCTTGGCTGCTTACCCATAGTGACAACCAGCATGTCGAAGGTGGCAAGAACTGTAAAGCAGCGATGTTCGTCGGATCGAAGACCTGGAGCGATGTGGAGCCGCTTGTCAGCCACTGGAGGACTTTGGGCGGCCGACGGCAAGTGTTGGCGCGCAACGTAAACGCAGGCCGGGAGCGGTCCATCGTGGATTGAGCAGCCCCGGTCGGGGCCGTGCCGCACAACGGTGGTCCGCGCCGCAACCCGGTCAAGTTCGCCGGCGCGGACCATCGCGGCGATCCCACTGCGAAGGGACCTTCCATGATGATGCCTGACCTGAGTGTCATTGCGCTGCTTACCGCAGGTGGCACTGCGGTACTCGCCGCTGTCTACCTCTGGTCGACCGACCCCGGGCGGCGGCGGCGTGCCTGGCAGTTGCTGAAGCTCTTCCTCGGGCGTTAAGGGTTTCGGCGCTGCTGATGGTGGCGAGATGCCCAGCAGGTACGCCACGCCTTCATGCACAACTCATGCACAGCCAGTGAGTCGAAGCTGGTTACGGTGAGATCAAGCGAGACGGCCGGCCGATAGAGGGGACGCCCGTTGGGCAGCGTTGCTGCTGCTCAGCGGGCGTTTCGGCAGATCACTTGCGGAGGGCGTGGGATTCGAACCCACGGAGACGCGGAACGCCTCACCGGTTTTCAAGACCGGCGCCATCGGCCACTAGGCGAGCCCTCCAGCGACTGCTAAGTGTGCCAGATGCTTGCTTGTCGGCGTGGGTCACCCACGTGGGGGACGTCGGTTGGCGGGGGTTAGGGGACCGGTGGGGGAACGCCTGGCGGTGAGTTCTGAGGGTGCCTGGGTGTTGGGGTCGCGGGGTGGGGGTGAGCTGCGCAAACTCGGTCCAGGGACCAGTGACGGGGGTACGGGGATGCACCTCTTCTTCAACGATCCACGGGTGGCGCATGTCACCAGGCATCGGGGGCGGTGGCGGTACGGGATGCGGGATCGGTGGGAGCGGCTGCCCTCGCTTGGGGGGATGGTGGCCGGTGGGGTGGGGGTGGCGGCGCTCGGGGTCATTGTCGCGGCGGCCGTCCATGTCCATGGGCCCGTCGGCGGGGGGATGGTCCTGCCGGTGGCTTCGCCTCGGGGTGGGGAACTCGGGGGAGTGGGCCGCTGGCGCTCGGGTCGGCGCCGGGGGACGCGGCGCCGGTGGTGGCGCGGACCGGGACACGCAGCGTGGACGTACACGTGACGGGGCAATCGCGGCGAGGGGCGGTCAATCGGGCGGAGAGCGTTGTCCTTGACCCGTGGCCGGGTGTGTCGGCCACTCCGGGCGCGGAGCCGAGCGCGAGCGCCTCCGAGAGCCCGAGTCCGGAGCCTAGTCAGAGCGAGGGCCCTAGCCAGGAGCCGGGTGATGAGCCCGGTACGGGGCAGTGGCACGGGCACCACGAGTGGCGGTCGTGGTGGGGCGGGCGATGATGGAGGCGTGCATGCGATCACGATCGAGCGGCCCGGCGGGCCCGAGGTGTTGCGCTGGACCGAGGTGGCGGATCCCGAGCCGGGGGCCGGCGAGGTACTGATCGAGGTGGCCGCGGCCGGCGTCAACCGCGCCGATGCGTTGCAGCGGCAGGGGAACTATCCGCCGCCGAAGGATGCGCCGCCGTACCCGGGGATGGAGGTCTCCGGGCGCATCCGGGCGGTTGGTGACGGGGTGCACGGCTGGCGGGCCGGGCAAGAGGTCTGTGCGCTGATCAGTGGGGGTGGGTACGCCGAACTCGTGACGGCCCCCGCGGGGCAGGTGCTGCCGGTGCCCGAGGGGGTGGACCTGCGGGACGCGGCGGGGCTGCCCGAGGTGGCGGCGACCGTGTACTCCAACGTGGTGGACCTCGCGCGGCTCAAGCCCGGGGAGACGCTGCTCGTGCACGGGGGAGGGAGCGGGATCGGCACGTTCGCCGTACAACTGGGGAAGGCACTCGGCGCGAACGTCGTGGCGACCGCTCGGCCGGCCAAGCACGAGAGGCTCCTGGGGCTCGGGGCCGATCGGGTCGTGGACTACACCAGCGAGGACTTCAGTGACGGGCTGCGGGCCGACGTGGTCCTCGACATCATGGGTGGCAGCTACTTAAAACAAAACATCGACGTGCTGAATGTGGGTGGGCGGCTGGTGGTCATCGGGCTGCAGGGTGGGCGGCGCGGGGAGCTCGACCTGGGGCAGTTGCTGGCCAAGCGGGCGCTGGTGGCGGGTACGACGCTGCGGGCGCGGCCGGCGGCGGAGAAGGCGGCGATCATGCGCGGGGTGCAGGAGGGGGTTTGGCCGCTGATCTCGCAGGGGCGGATTCGGCCGGTGATCCACTCGACCTTTCCGATGGGGGACGCCGGGCGGGCGCACGAGCTGCTCGAGTCCAACGAGCATTTCGGGAAGATCCTGCTCACTGCCGGGTGAGGATCACCGGGCCCGGGCCCTTCGCGGCCAGGCTGTCGTCCGTGTTGACGAGGTTGCAGCTGCGCAGCGACAGGCAGCCGCAGCCGATGCAGCCGGTCAGGGTGTCGCGGAGACGTTCGAGGAGCTCGATCTGCTCGTCTAGGTGGGTGCGCCAGCCGGCCGACAGGCGGGCCCAGTCGGCCTTCGTCGGCGTGCGGTTGGACGGCAGAGAGGCGAGGGCCTCCTTGATGGTCTCCAGCGGTACGCCGACCTGAGCGGAGATGCGGATGAAGGCCACCCGTCGCAACTCGGTGCGGTCGTAGCGGCGCTGGTTGCCGGTAGTGCGCGTGGAACGGATGAGGCCGAGCTTCTCGTAGAAGCGCAGCGCGGAGGGCGCCACCCCGCTGCGGGCCGAGAGCTCGCCGATCGTCAGGCGCGACGGGTCGGCTTGCGTACGCGTTCCCGGGACAGAATCCACAGCGCCTCGACGCCGTCCTTCCACGTGATCTTCTTGCCCTCTTCGCGGGTGCGGGCCCGGTAGGAGATCGGCACCTCGAACGGCCGATGGCGGTTGCGCAGGAGCTTGCCGGTGACCTCCGCCTCCATGCCGAAGCCGGCCGAGCGGACCTGCAGCGAGCGGTACAGCGCGACCGGCATGAGCTTGAAACAGGTCTCGAGGTCGCCGAGGTAGCAGTTGTACAGCATGTTGGCGGCGGTGGTGACCGCGCGGTTGCCCATGACATACCAGAACGAGAAGGAGCTGTGGCTGCCGAAGGTCCGGTTGCCATAGACCACCGTGGCCCGCCCGTCGAGCACCGGCTCGAGCAGGCGCGGGATGTCCTGCGGGTCGTACTCCAGGTCGGCGTCCAGGATGACCATGTAGTCGCCGGTCGCGCTCTGCACCGCGGTGCGGATGGCCGCGCCCTTGCCCTTGTTGCGCGGGTGGACGACCACGTTGAGCCGCTCGTCGGTGAACTCGCGGAGGATCTCGGCGGTGCGGTCGCGGCTGCCGTCGTCGACGATCACGAGCTCGATCTCGGTTGGGTAATCCACGTCGAGAGCCTGCTTGACGGCCTCGGCGACGCGTTTTTCCTCGTTGTAGACCGGCATCAGGATCGACAGCTTCATCGCGAACTCCGGGATTTCAGGTTGAGTCACCAGAGTAACGCTCGGTCACTTGGCCGTGGGGTGCCGTTGGGCTGCGGCTGGGGCGTTCAGGCGGTGCACAAAGCAACGGCGGTGCACAAAGCAACGCGCTCGGATCACCGGGGGGTGACGATCCGAGCGCGTTGCGGAAAGAAGCGTGTCGGTTGGCGGTGGGGGGTGACGCGATGTACTGTCTGCGTCAGTCGCCTTGGCGTTGAGTGGGAATCTGGCCCTGGAGCAGGGCCCGCACCTCGGACTCGCGGTAGCGCCGGTGCCCGCCGAGCGTGCGAATGGCGCTCAGCTTGCCCGCCTTCGCCCAACGGGTGACGGTCTTCGGGTCGACGCGGAACATCGACGCGACCTCAGCCGGCGTTAGCAACGGCTCAGGTTCATGCGTGCGAGATGGCATCGGTCACTCCTCCACAGGTACCCAGGAACGTCGGACGGGGTCCCGCCGGCCGACGCGTTTCCTATGGTCCGGCTAGTCCCCGATGTCCGACATGGGCCGAACGGCTGAAGGTCCCTGTATGGACGGATGATGAATAAGTGAATTTTCCCATTTTGACGGCGCAAAATGGGATAAAGGGTGACTCGCGACGACGGAGGGTGAGCGACTAACCACGAATCTAGCTCACTCTCCGGGGTGATGGTACCCCGCAAATGTCTTCCAATTAGGCATAACGGACACACGTCGGGTGCGATTCGGTTGCTGAGGGTGACACCCATTCGGGTGGGTGACGAACCGGACATTCATCTGCATCGAAATCTGAACTCGGGTTCGCGTGACCGGGGTGCCGCCGCTCCCGTCAGCGAAGCCAGAAGCGGTGCCAAGGGCCGCGGCCTGTGGCTGCGAAAGACCCGAACGTCGCCCACGTCCACCCGCGAGGCGCGCCCATTCCGGCGAACGGGGCGTAAGTCAAGGAGGCGGTTTCAAAGGAACGTTGCAACACCTGACTTGATCAGGGGTCGCCGTGTTCGAGATCCGGGATGATCGTCGCCCGCAGGGTGTGCGGACGGGTGAGTCGTGTCGGCGCCCGACATTTCGCGCCAAACGGGAAGCTAGTTGCAGCGCTCCAGCAGCTGCACGGCCCGCCAGCGATCGACCAGGCGCTCGTACACCTCGGTGGCCGCGTCCGCGTCCCCCCGGGCCACGTTCGACAACCCCGCCGAGACCAGCCCCGGCGAGTCGTCGGTGGCCAGCGCGTCGTCCGACATGAGGTTGACCAGGCCGCCGTAGTCCAGTTCCACGATCGAGCGCGAGTGGAACTCCTCCAGCCATCGCGCCGTCTCCTCCACGGCCACCGTGATCGGCGCGTCCCCTATGGCCCGCCGCAGCACCGCGTACGCCCGATGGGCCCGCCGCCGGGCCTTCGAGATCTCGGTCCGGTAGCGCAGGACCCGCCGCCCGGGGCGGAGGGACAACTCGCGCTCCTCCAGGTCGACGAAGACGAACCAGCGCAGCGGCACTCCCCAGGTGGCCACCTGCTCGTGGACCCGGGGAAGGCCCCGCTCCAGCACGTGGTCCCCGCTGCGCCAGTCGTCGACGATGGTCTGGGCGAGGCCGGCGAGCACGGGAGGTACGAACGCGTCGGCGATGACGCTGGGAACCCCGTCGCGGGCGGTCAGCGCCGCCTCGGCGACCCGGATGCGCAGGTTCCACGGGCAGACGAGCAGCGTGTCGTCGGCCTCCAGGACGTAGGCCTCGTCCGGAAGGGCGGGCAGACGGGTCCAGCCGGCGCCGAGGGCCTCCAGCACGGCGGTGCGCTGGCGGCCGGGGCCGTCGGAGAGCGCGACCGCGCGGCCCTCCTTGACGTAGCGGCGCCAGTACAGCTGATCGTCGCGGTCGAAGGCGGCCAGCGGTTCGTACACCCGCAGGTATGACGCGAAGAGCGACGGCACGGCCCGATCGTCCCACGAAACGCCGCCCAGGTGCGAAGGCGCCCTCGATGAACGGCCGTGTCCGGGGGTTAGGGTCGGTCTACCGCACGCCGTGCGCGGGCCGGCTCACGAGGCCGGGCCGTCAAAGTCGCTTCCAGGAGCAGCCATGGGCGTCTTCTCCAGCCAGCACGAACAGGTCGTGTTCTGCCACGACCCGCATTCCGGCCTACGGGCCATCATCGCCGTGTACTCGACGGCCCTCGGGCCCTCGCTCGGCGGCACCCGCTTCTATCCGTACGCCTCCGAAGAAGAGGCGCTGCACGACGTCCTCGAACTGTCGCGCGGCATGGCGTACAAGAACGCCCTCGCCGGCCTCGACCTCGGCGGCGGCAAGGCGGTCATCTGGGGCGACCCGGAGAAGGACAAGAGCGAGTCCCTCTTGCGCGCCTACGGGCGGTTCGTGCAGTCGCTGGGCGGGCGGTACTACACCGCGTGCGACGTCGGGACGTACGTCCAGGACATGGACATCGTGGCGAAGGAGACCCGCTTCGTCACCGGCCGCTCCGAGTCGCACGGCGGGGCAGGGGACTCCTCGGTGCTGACCGCCTACGGCGTCTTCCAGGGCATGCGGGCCGCGGCCGAGCACCGCTGGGGCACGCCGTCGCTGGCCGGCCGCCGGGTCGGCATCGCGGGCCTGGGCAAGGTCGGCAAGCACCTGACCCGGCACCTGCTGGAGGACGGGGCGGCCGTGGTCGCCACCGACGTCTCCGAGCGGGCCCTGGACTGGGCGCGCGCCACCTACCCGCAGGTCGACCTGGTCGGCAGCAACGACGAGCTGGTCGCCTCGGCGATCGACGTCTACGCGCCGTGCGCGCTCGGCGGGGCGCTCAACGACGACACGGTCGCGGTCCTGCGGGCCAAGGTCGTGGCCGGGGCGGCCAACAACCAGCTGGCCCACCCGGGGGTGGAAAAGCTGCTGGCCGAGCGGGGCGTCCTCTATACCCCCGACTACGTCGTGAACTCGGGCGGGGTCATCCAGGTGGCCGATGAGATCGAGGGCTTCAACTTCGCCCGCGCGAAGGAGCGGGCCGGGCGAATCTACGCCACCACGAAGCAGATCCTGCAGGTCGCGGAGGCTGAGGGGGTGCCTCCTGCGCTCGCCGCGGATCGGCTCGCCGAACGGCGGATGGCCGACGTCGGCCGGCTCCGTACCATCTTGGTGTAGAACATGCACGGGGCCCGTCGCGGGCGTGACGACCCTACGACCATGTGGTGCTTACCCGACTGGACCGGTCGGGTAAGCAACGCCACCGAAATGGTCGGCAGGGGCGAGATGCCGAAAGGTGCCCGCGACATGTACCGTAAGAGCCACGAGAGATGCCTGACGTTGTCGGGGCCTGCCGGTAATGGCTGCCCCGTAATTCTGTGCGAGGGGGTCGAGCCATGGGGCGCGGCCGTGCGAAGGCCAAGCAGACTAGGGTGGCCAGGGAGTTGAAATATCACTCACCCAACACCGATCTCGAAGCGTTGCAACGCGAGCTCGCGACGGGTAGCCCTAAGTCAAGCGACGACTACGCCGAGTACGACGGAGTCGACGAAGAGGCTGACGACGAGAACGACTACAACGACCCCTCCAGCGACAGTGATTGGCGCTCACGGGGTCGTTGACCACCGGTCAACCCGGCTCACGGGCACGTGGACAACCACGTGCCCGAGTCGTGTTCACAGCACCCACACGGTGGCCGTTCTCTCGACGGCTCGCCATGCGGGTGTCCTGACGTAGCCACCGCCGTCCCCTTGGCCGGCGGTGGCTGGCGCGTGCGACACGGGACGACCCTCAACGGGGACGGTTGTTCCAGTTGTAGAACGTCGGGATGTTCTCGAAGTGGTTCCAGGCGCAGACGGCGCTCGTGCCGTCCTGTCCGCTCGCCTCCGCGCGGGCGGCCCTTGCCGCGGCAGCCTCCTCGAGCAACACACGAAGACCGTCGGCGGCTCCGTGGACGCGCTCGGTGACCGGGTCAGCGTGCTCCGGCATGGTCCAGCACTCCCTCCAGAAGGCGAATCTTGCTGTTCCGGCAGTGGTTCGTCTCTGTGCCGTCGAACCTGCCGTGCTCGAAGTAGCGGTTGGCCGCGTGCGCGCCGCCGCAGAACCCGAAGTACGGGCAGCTCGTGCGGCACGCCTCGACCCCCCGCAGATACTCCGGCACCCACCCCGCCGAGGTGGCCGCGCCGGACAGGATCGTCGACAACGGGGTGTGCAGGACGTTGCCGGAGGAGAAGTCGCCGTACCGCGGATCGGTGAAGCCGGCGAGCTCGGGGGAGAGCAGGAAGACCCGGCCGTCCGCGGCGATGGTGGGGATGGGGTCGAGGGCGCCCGGCAGGATGTCGTCGGCCGTGCCGGAGAGCACCGCCCCGGCGTACCGGAGCGTCCATTCGATCTCGCGGACGTGAATGCGCGGGTCGAGCCGCCACGCCGCCACCAGCTCCGCCCAGAAGGTCCGCACGGCGTCGTCGGCGAAGGCGTTAACCCGCGCGTTGACGCCCTCCTGCTCCTCGATGTTGATCCCGAGGACGTCGCAGCCGAGGCCGAGGAAGTACTCGTACAGCCGGGCCGCCAGCCCGGGGCGCGGGCGCGCGACAACGCAGAGTGCCGAGAAGGGCACACCGTGCCGCTGGAGCGTTTCGACGCCGTGCATGATGTGGCGGTACGCCGGGGAGCCGCCCCGGTTCACCCGCTCGTAGTTGAGCTCCTCGGGCCCGTCGACGCTCACGCTGACCCGGACCCGGTGCTCGGCGAAGAACTCGCACCACGCGTCGTCGATCAGCGTGGCGTTGGTCTGCACATGGTGCTCGACGCCCTCGAACGGGGCCATGAGCTCGGCGAGCGCGGCCCGGCCGGCCGCCAGGGGCTCGCCGCCGTGCCAGACGACCGAGAAGCGCTCGTCGGCCGCCGCCCAGGGGTTCACCGACTCGGCGACGGCGGCGGCCACGGCGGGGCTCATGCGGTCGTTGCGCGAGCGGAAGGGCAGGTAGCAGTACGTGCAGTCGAGATTACACAACGTCGTGGGCTGCAGCACGACATAACCCGGGATTTGCGAGATGCCCCGCATGCCGTTCCACGACACCGCCCCGTCCTCCTTTTGGGTGTAGGGACGTGTCGCTTTAGCCTAGGTCCATCCCCGCATCGCGGTAAGCCCCGGTTGATCGAATACGCCAGAGTTTCGCCAACTTCGCGTATTCCGACACCTGGAGGCAACGCGCGGGGAGGCCGCGCCGCTTGTTCAACGACGCGGCCACCCAATTAGCCGCGCGTGTGGGAGCCGACCATCTGCACCGTGCCGGTGCCCTCGATGACCTCGCCCACCTGCCAGGCGTCCAGGCCGCGGCCGGCCAGGAAGGCCAGCGTCCGGTCGGCGTCCTCGGCGGAGACCACGGTGAGCATGCCGATGCCCATGTTGAAGGTGCTCTCCATCTCCGAGTCCTCGATGCGCCCCTTGGTGCGCACGAGCTCGAAGATGGGCTGCGGCCGCCAGGTCGAGCGGTCCACGACGGCGTCGACGTGCTCGGGCAGCACGCGGACCAGGTTGCCCGGGACGCCGCCGCCGGTCACGTGCGCGAACGCGTGGATGTCGGCCTCCTTGATCAGGTCGAGGCAGTCCTTCGCGTAGATCCGGGTCGGGGTGAGCAGCTCCTCGCCGAGGGTCCGCTGCTTGCCGAACTCGTCGATGACGCTGTCCAGCCGCATCCGGCCGGCGCCCAGCAGGACGTGGCGGACCAGGGAGTAGCCGTTGGAGTGCAGGCCGGTGGAGCGCAGCGCGATGACCACGTCGCCGACCTCGACCCGGTCGCGGCCGAGGATCGCGTCCTCCTCCACGACGCCGACGCCGGTGCCGGAGATGTCGTACTCGTCCGGGCGCATCACCCCGGGGTGCTCGGCGGTCTCGCCGCCCAGCAGTGCGCAGCCCGCGTAGCGACAGCCGTCGGCGATGCCGGCGCCGATCTCGGCCACCCGGTCCGGCACGACCTCGCCGCAGGCGATGTAGTCGAGCAGGAACAGCGGCTCGGCCCCGCACGCGACCAGGTCGTCCACGACCATGGCGACGAGGTCGATGCCGACCGTGTCGTGGATGCCCATGGCCTGGGCGATCGCGAGCTTGGTGCCGACGCCATCGGTCGAGGAGGCGAGGATCGGGCTCTTGTACTTCTTGAGGTCGAGCCGGAAGAGCCCGGCGAACCCGCCGATGTCGCCCATCACCTCGGGCCGGTGGGTCCGGTGCACCTTGGTGCGCAGCAGCTCGACGGCCTGCTCGCCGGCGTGGATCGACACACCCGCGTCCGCATACGTCACGGTCTTGCGGCGACCCCGGCCGTTGCCGGCGGTCCACAGCTGCCGCTCGGGGGTGCTGCCCTGGCCGGTCTCTCCGGCCCTCTCGGCGCGCTCATCCACGTGCGTCACTTTCTCCCCTTTGATGTGCCTTGCGGCGGCGGGTACCGCTCCATGTTTCGGGTAGGCGGTCACGGGCGCAGCAGCGCGCCCGAGCCGCCAACACTGGCGGCCACGTTGGGCTGGCCGCCATCCGTTGTGGTCGGCGCGGCCCCCGCAGCGCGCGCGACACCTTCCAGGACGTGCTTGCCGATCACGTTGTCGGCCGGAAGGTCGATCGGGTACTGCCCGTCGAAGCACGCGCTACACAGCCGCGTTGCCGGCTGCTCCGTCGCGGCGATCAGCCCGGGCAGCGACACGTAGCCGAGCGAGTCCGCGCCGATCGAGCGCCGGATGCCCTCGATGTCGAGGCCGTTGGCCAGCAGCTCCGCGCGGGTGGCGAAGTCGATGCCGTAGAAGCATGGCCACTTGACCGGCGGCGAGGAGATCCGCACGTGCACCTCGATCGCGCCGGCCTCGCGCAGCATGCGCACGATCGCGCGCTGGGTGTTGCCGCGCACGATCGAGTCGTCCACGACCACCAGGCGCTTGCCGCGCACGTTCTCGCGCAGCGGGTTGAGCTTCAGGCGGATGCCGAGCTGGCGGATGGTCTGGGACGGCTGGATGAAGGTGCGCCCCACGTAGGCGTTCTTGATGAGGCCGTGCCCGAACGGGATGCCCGACTCGGTGGCGTAGCCGATGGCCGCCGGCGTGCCGGACTCCGGCACCGGGATGACCATGTCGGCCTCGACCGGGTGCTCCTTGGCCAGCGTGCGCCCGATGGCGACGCGGGCGGCGTGGACGTTGCGGCCCGAGATGGTGGTGTCGGGGCGGGCCAGGTAGACGTACTCGAACAGGCACCCCTTCGGGTCGGGGGTGCCGAAGCGGGAGGAGCGCAGCCCGTGCTCGTCGATCGCGATGAGCTCGCCCGGCTCGATCTCGCGCACGATGCTGGCGCCGACGATGTCCAGCGCCGCGGTCTCGCTCGCCACGACCCAGCCGCGCTCGAGGCGCCCGAGCACCAGCGGGCGCACGCCGTTGACGTCGCGCGCCGCGTAGAGGGTGTCCTCGTCCATGAAGACGAAGCTGAACGCGCCGCGCAGGGTTGGCAGCACCTCCAGCGCGGCGGCCTCGACCGACAGGTCGGGGCGCGCGGCGAGCAGGGCCGTCACCAGCGCGGTGTCGTTGGTGGAGTTGATCGCGTCGGGCTCCACGTCGGGCAGCTCGGCCACCCGCCGGGCCAACTCGGCGGTGTTGACCAGGTTGCCGTTGTGCGCGAGCGCGATCGTGGTGCCGGCGCGGTCGCCGCGGCCCCGCGTCGAGCGCAGCGTCGGCTGGGCGTTCTCCCACGTCGAGCCGCCGGTGGTGGAGTAGCGCGCGTGGCCGATCGCGATGTGGCCGCGCAGGCTCGCCAGGGTCGGCTCGTCGAAGACCTGGGACACCAGGCCGAGATCCTTGTAGACCACCACACCGGATCCGTCGGACACCGCGATGCCGGCCGCCTCCTGACCACGGTGCTGCAGCGCATACAGCCCGTAGTAGGTCATCTTCGCGACCTCTTCGCCCGGCGCCCAGACGCCGAACACACCGCACTTGTCCTGGGGACCTGGACGCTGGGGGTCGAGCTCGTGGCTCAACCGGCCATCGCCTCGGGGCACGTGCCGCTCCTGTCGTCGCAGTTGCCGGGGTGGCTGAAGTGTCGGTGGCGGGGTGGGGTGTGTCTGGAAGATGTACGCGGCCTGAGGGAATGGTTTCGGCCGGCTTGCTGGTCGACGCCGCTGGCTTGGGTCGTCGTCGCGGGAAACAGTGTACGCGAGGTTTCGGGCATGACGCAGAGCCACAATTCGCGTGCGGTTCGTAGGCAGTGTGCCCGACGGTTTGCCCAGTCACAAGGGCAGATAGGGCGATAAATCCGCCCGAACCCCGCTCGCGCGGATCTTCCCGGCCGTGACGGCTTCATGCCACGATTTCCGACCCGTGGCGATCTCGATCCACGTGGTCGGGTCGGTCTCCACGACGTTGGGTGGCGTACCTCTCGTGTGTCTCGGCCCCTCGATGCACTGAATCGCGCCGTACGGAGGAATTCGCACCTCCACCGAACGGCCAGGGGCGCGTGCCCGCAGGTCAGCGAGGAGCTCGCGGACGGCGTCGCGCAGGGCGGAACGGTCGGGATCCGCTCCGCCGTTCAGGGCATCAAGGACGTTTTGCACCGTGTCGGAATATCGGTGCGGACTGGACATACGCGGACGATACGACCAGCTTGAGTCGACACGCAACACATCGCGGGTTTCGCCGACCCCTGCGGACAGGGCATAGTTTGCTGCGGCGCACCATGCAAGGCGAGTCTCGCTCGCATGTTGGACCATAGACGGACATGCTCGGCAGCGACGCTCGGGTGAACGTCAAGATCCGGAGGGGTGTGGACGTGACTGCGCACCGACGAGCCCTGCTGCTCAGGGCGGGGACCATGGCCGTGCTGGCGGGGGGCGCCCTGGTCAGCATCGCAACACCGGCCATCGCCGCCCCCGGCGGTGCCAACGTCGAGGTGGTCAATTCGCCCAGTGTCCAACTGACGGTAGGCGGCGGCTCGCAGACCGTCAATGTGCAGATCAAGAACAAGGGCGACGACGTCGCCAAGGACACTCAGCTGACGATCGACCTCCCCGGCGATCTGGGCCTCACGATCTCCAGCAAGCCCAGCGGCTGCAACGGCAGCGGCACGCACCTCGACTGCACGATCAGCAGCGACATCGGGCCGGGGGAAACGAAGAACCTGCCGGTCGGCGTGCAGCCACCCGCGCAGAGTTCGATCCCGGCCGGCCAGCAGCAGAACGGCACCGGCGGCCAGGTGATCATCACCAGCCAGGGCAGCGACACGAAGGCGTTCAACGTCACGCTGAAGGCCCCGGCGGCCGCCCCGACGACGACGGCCGCGGTCGCGACGGTGACCGAGGTCTCCGGCCAGATCACCGACTCCTCGACGGGCAAGGGCATCAAGGGCGCCACCGTCGTGCTCGAGGACGGCAACGGCAAGAGCCGTCAGATGACGACCTCCGACAGCGGGGCGTTCAAGTTCACCGGCACCGAGACCAACCCGATCGCGCCCGGGACGCTGAGCATCACGGCTGGCGCGAACGGCTACGACAACTTCAACAAGCAGGTGACCGGCACCGCCGGCAAGGCCACCACCAAGGTGAACCTGGGCCTGCCGCTGCTGGCGGAGTCGCAGCCGGCCCCGCCGCCGCCCAGCGCCAATGACCTGACCCAGAGCCAGTCGACGGGCGGCGTGGCGCCGCCGAACACCCAGACCAACAACGCCTCGGACAGCAGCGGCAGCGGCGGCGTCTCCTGGATCCTGATCGCGCTCGGCGTGCTGCTGGTCGGCTTCGGCATCGTGGCGATCGTCCTGCTGCTGCGCCGCCGGGGCGACGACGATGACGAGGGCGACGAGGACGCCGGCCCGCGCCGCCCCGGCCCGCCCGGCGCCCGGCCCGGCTACCACCCGCAGGCCGACCCGACGATGGTCGCCGCGATGGGCCCGGCCGCGACGATGGTCAACCGCGGGGGCAACAACGACGCCACCGCGATCGTTCGCCCGTCCCAGGTGTTCGACGACGTTCCTCCGGACCCGTACGGCGCGCCCCCGCCCCCCGCGGGCGGCTACCTGCCGGCCGGCGGCTACAACGACCGTGCGGGCTTCGCCGGTGGCGGCAACGGCCCGTCCTCGCGCCCCCCGGTCGACCCGTACACCCCCGACTACAACAACGGCTCCGGCGGCGGCGCCTACGGCGAGGCCACCCAGCGCTACGAGCCGGGCGCCGGCGGCGGTGGTTACGGCGGCAACGGCTACGACGGCCCGTCGGCCGGTGGTGGCTACGCCTCCGGCGGCCCCGGCGCGGGCGGCCAGCGCGGCGGCTACGACGGCCCGCCGGCGACGGTGGGTGGCTACAACGGCGGCGGCGCCCAAGGCGGCCAGGGCGGCTACGGCCCGTCCTCCGGGGGCCCCTCCGGCGCGGGCGGCTACGGCGCCAACGGCTACGACGGCCCCTCGGCGGGCGGCGGCTACGACCAGCGCGGCGGCTACGACGGCCCCTCGGCGGGCGGCGGCTACGACCAGCGGGGTGGCTACGACGGCCCGGCCGCGGGCGGCGGCTACGACCAGCGCGGTGGCTACGACGGGCCCTCCGCGGGCGGCGGCTACGGCGCCGGCGGCCAGGGCGGCGGCTACGAGGACCGCGGCGGCTACGGCCCGGCCGGCCAGGGCGGCTACGGCGGCCAGGGCGCGGGCGGCCCGCAGGGCGGCTACAACGACGCCGACTACGGCCCGGGCCCCAGCGCCGGCAACGGCTACGGCCCGTCGGCTGGCGGCGCCCAGGGCGGCGGCGACGGCCCGTACGCGGGTCGCGGCGGCTACGAGCCCCGGGGCGGCTACGAGCCGGCCGCGGGCTACGAGCGCGACGGCTACGAGCGCGTCCCGGAGCCCCCGCGGGCCGGCAACGGCTACAGCGCTGGCGGCGGGGGTGGCGGGGGCGAGTACGAGCAGCGCGGCGGCTACGGCCCGAGCGCGGGCGGCGGCGAATACGACGACGCCCGGCAGCGCGGTGGCAACCGGCGGTCGCTCGACTGGCTGGACGACTGACCCGCACCGCACAAGGCGTTGAACGGGAGAGCCACGCGGCTCTCCCGTTTTCGTTTGCGGCGCCCCGGCAACCGGCGAGCGGTGAGCGGTGAGCGGGGCGGTCAGCGACTCAGTCGTCCTCAGACCGCTCGCCCCCCTCGGGCAGGACGGCGGCCTCCGGCGGATCGCGGAGGCCTTCAGAGGCTGAGTAGGTGGCCGAACTCGGCGTGCAGGGTTTGGCCGGTTTCGGCGGCGGTCGATGCCAGGGAGAGCCTTCGGAAGGCCGACGGTCTCAGGTCCGGGCGGGCCTCCTCCAGCGTCGCCCAGCGCAGGCCCGTGAGCTCGTCGGCGGCGGGGGTGAGCGCGAGGCCGGCCGGGTCGAGCACGCCGCCGTCGAAGACGAACTGCACCTGGTCGCTCCACGGGCCACGGCCCGGGGTCCAGTCGACGAGCAGGAGGCGGCCGGCCGGGCGGTCCAGGCCGATCTCCTCGCGGACCTCGCGGGCGCAGGCGGCGGACGGGGGTTCGCCGGCCTCCACGATGCCGCCGGGGATGTCCAGGTACGGCTTGTAGTTGGGCACCACGAACAGCACCCGGCCGGCCGGGTCGCGGATCAGGGCTCCGGCGGCGACGGTCTTGTGGGCCATCCGGCGGGCGATGCCGGGGTTGAACTCGCGCTCCGGCTCGCCGTCCAGGGCGAAGTCCTCGCTGAAATCGCTCATCGCCGAGGATTCAACTCCTGAGGTGCCCGGGGCGTCCATCCGCACCCCTGCGCGATGCTGTCGAAAGAAGCAGGCCTTTAATGCCCGCGAATGCAACAGGTCGTGCAGACCTTCGGGGTGGGCAGCGTAAAGGCGAGGCAGCAGGTCCGCCGCTGGATATCGAGCCCACCGCCGGCCCGCTCGGTCAGGTCGACCAGATCGTCGGCGTCGAGCGCGGTCAGGAGCCGGTGCGCGATGTCCATCGTCGGGCCGGGCAGCGAGTCGGCCGCGCGGGACAGGCCGTGGGCGACCCCGGAGGCGACCGAGCCCCACAGCGTGCGCCGGCCGAGGCGGGCCCGCTGGCGCACCTCCTCGAGCAGCGGCTCGAGGTGCGCGTCGACCAGCGATCGGCGCAGCACGCCCAGCAGCTCGGCCTCGTCCTCGACGATGAGCAGGCCGGGGGCGTCGGTGGCGACGATCGGGTCGGTGGCCACCACCGCGGTCACCGGGGCGCGCAGGCCCAGGGTCAGGAACGGCTGGCGGTCGGTGTAGCGGACCAGCACGTGGTCCGGGGTCATCAGCGGCACGCGGCGGGACGCGGCGAAGCCCAGCACGGCCGGCAGGGCCAGCCAGTACGAGTAGCACTTCCAGGCCAGCGCGGCGGCGGCGTGCGGCTGCGCGCTCCACCGCCGGGCCGCGGTCGCGAGCAGGTCGTCGACGTCGAGCTCGGCCGCCGGGCGCCAGTCCGGGCCGCCGGCCCCGACCAGTCCGGGCACCAGCCCCTGGAGTGAATCTTCGCCGTGGCGGTGCCGCAGCGCGCCGAGGGTCGCGACCACCGGCGCCAAGGGCTCGACGCCCTCGCGGCTGATGAGCGCGGTCACGTTGGGTCGCCGACCTGGGCGAGGGGCACGCCGCACCGACCGAGAGGCCCGTGCCTGCGACTGGTGCTCACCACCATTGCGTACCCCCAGATGTGCTCGCCAAGCGCCCACGATACAGCGATTAGGTAAGGCTAACCAGGTTAGCCCTGTCATCCTTCGGCGCCCCGATGTCGTAACGTAGCGTTACGGCTTCGGCGGCAAGGGGTAAGCGAAAGAGGTTGATCAATACCGATCAAGCGGTGGTGTCAACCATTTTGTCAGGAATCTGTCGGGCCGACATGGTCAACAGCCGGACTCGGGGACACTAACCGGACAGGGGCCGTCTCCCTGTAGGGCTGGGCCGGATATGACCACGAGCGACCCCTCTCCCGTGCAGCGGGCGTCGGAGACGTTCGTCGCCGAGTTCGCTCGGTGGCGCGTCGAGCGTGGCATGTCGAAGAAGCAGTTGGCCGCCGCCATGGGCTTCGACGCCTCCTACGTGAGCCACGTCGAGGCGGGCCGCCACCGCCCGACCGAGGACTTCGCCCGCCGGGCCGAGGCCATCCTGCAGAGCGGGGGCCAGGTCTGGCAGCGGTACAAGGAGTACGACGAGCTGCGGGCCACCGCGCGCAGCCGGGTCGGGGTGCCGGGGCGGGACCCGCCGGTGCCCGACCAGTGGCTGCCGCCCGGCACCGGGCTCGTGGTGGAGAAGGAGACCGCCCGGCTCTCGTACGTCGACGGGAAGTACCGCTGCACGGTCCGCCGCGCGCTGTACAACGCCGGCACGGAGCCGATCACGCGGTACCTCGTGCGCATCTCCGTCGACCGCTACCCGGACGATCCGGCGCGCTCCAACCGCCACCACCACGACCACCCGCTGTCGCTCGAGGAGCTCTCGCTGGTCGCCTCGTGCGCCGGTGAGCCCATGGAGTGGCGGGCCAAGACCGACCGCGACACGCTCAAGGAGCTCTGGCTGCTCTTCGAGAACGCGCAGGGCCGCTTCCCGCTGTACCCGGGGCAGCGGACCACCATCGCGTACTCGTGGCACATCGGCATCGACAAGTGGGGCAACTGGTTCGAGCGGGCCATCCGCCTGCCCACCCGAGCCCTCACCGTCGAGGTCGAGTTCCCGGCGCGGATGCGGCCGGTGGTCTGGGGCGTGCAGACGTCGCTGTCGGCCGAGGAGGTGCCGCTGCGCACCCCGATCACCCAGGAGCTGTCCGAGGACGGCCGCGCGGTCTTCTCCTGGCATACTGAGGCGGCCACCCTGCACGACTACTACCGGCTCGAGTGGCGCTTCCGGGGCAACCGACCGGAGGGGGCCGTCGAGGAGTCGGACGACGACTGGACCCAGTTGTCCGCGTCGCCTGGTCTGGGTCGATCCGAGCGAAGCCCCATCGAGCCAGACCTGGCGTAATGGAAGGCGGGCCGTCACCGGCGGCCCGCTTCTCCACCGTTAGGCCTTCGCCAGCTTCAGAGCGCCCGGCTCGACGTGGTCGACGCACAGCACGCCGCTGAGGTGGTCCACCTCGTGCAGCACGTCGCGGGCCAGCCGCCCGCGGTCGAAGGTGGCGACCGCCTCGTCGCCGGCCAGCGTCAGGTAGCTGATCACGGCGGTGCGGGGCCGGCGCAGCGTGCAGCGGAAGTCGAAGAAGCTCAGGCAGCCCTCGGTGGTCTCCTCCCAGTCCTGCCGGTGGGCCGGCCCGACCTCGATCACCTGCGGGTTGATGAGCACCAGCTGGGGCGCGCCGGCGGCCCGGAAGACGGCCATCGAGCGCGGCTCGCCGATCTGGGGCGCGGCCAGGCCCATCGCGCCGGTGGTGAAGTCGTGCACCCGATGCACCGCGTCGGCGACGGCGTTGAGCCGCTGCAGGATCCGCAGGGCCTCGTCGCGCTCCTCGGGCAGCCGGAACGGGCGGGTGGCGGTGGTGAGGACCGGGTCACCCAGCTGCACGATCCCCAGCGCGGCCATCACCTCGCTGGCACGGCGAGAGCGCAGGCCCTGCGGGTGGGGGGCCTGATCGGGGACGGTCTTGCGGTCGTTGGCCACGTCACTGGTCATCGCTGCTCCTCAGGGGCGGGTTGCCGAATCGCCACGGGAATGGCCGCGAGCCGGGCGTGCAAAAAACCGCGGTCTGGCGGGACCGCGGCGCGAAGAATCGTACGGCTCGATGGTTGGAAATACGTCGGCCCGGCTCGCCGCCATCTACCCAGTGTGAATGGTGCAGAGCCGGGTGTGAACCCCTTTAGGTCTCGCTGAACATGAATGAATGAGTGCGATTCTTTTACGCGTTTACTCCAGTTCCCCGCCGGCGGAAAGGTACGCCCCCTCCTGGCGGCGGACGAAGCTCGGCCCGCGCGGTGCGGACCTGACGATCGGACAGGGTCGCCGCGGGCACCTCCGGATTGCCGCGAACGCCGTGTGCTCACCGTGGCATCGCGATGGCGGGAGGTGGCCGGACGGCCGGTGTGACGGCGCCGTTCGAGGGAGGCGGACCGTGGCGTGGCAAGCCCCGGGGACCGGCGCGTCGTCGGGAATATCGGCCCCGCACACGCCGAGTCGCACATCCTGTGCGATGCGTGGTCATCGCAGGTGATGACGCTGATTCGCAGACGGAACCCACGTTGACCGCGAAGGGCACCGATGAGCAATCTGTCGCGATTACTGAAGGAGAGTTGGACACTCGTCGAGGAACAGCAGGACAAGCTCGCCGGCTACTTCTACGCGCGCATGTTCCTCGACAACCCCCAGCTGCGTGACCTGTTTCCGGTACAGATGGACGTACAGCGCTCCCGCCTGCTGAACGCCATCGTTACGGCCGTGCAGACGGTCGACGACCCGGATCGGCTCGACGAATACCTTCGGGCGCTCGGCCGGGACCACCGAAAGTTTCACGTGCAACCCGAGCACTACGACACGATCCGCGACGCGCTCATGGAGGCGCTGCGCACGTACGGCGGTGACCAGTGGACCCTCGAGTTCGACCAGGCCTGGCGCGACGCCTACGCGGTCATCTCGGCCAAGATGATCGAGGGGGCCGAGGCCGACGCCGCCAACCCGCCCTACTGGCACGCCGAGGTGCTCCACCACGAGCGCCGCAGCCGCGACATCGCCGTGCTGACCTGCCGGCCGATGCAGCCGCTGGAGTACCGCGCCGGCCAGTACGTCAGCGTCGAGACCAGGCTCCAGCCGCGGCTGTGGCGCGCCTACTCCGTCGCCAACGCGCCCCGCAAGGACGGTTCCCTCGACTTCCACGTCCGGGCGATGGGCGCCGGCTGGGTCTCCTCCGCCCTGGTCCGCCGGGTCCAGCCGGGCGACATGATCCGCCTCGGCTCCCCGATGGGCCAGATGACCCTCGACCGCCGCTCGACCCGCGACATCGTATGCGTCGCCGGCGGCACCGGCCTGGCCCCGATCAAGGCGCTCATCGAGGAGATGACCCGGGCCAACCGCACCCGCTGGGTCCACGTCTTCTTCGGTGCGAGGGACCGCGACGACCTCTACGACCTGGCCTGCCTCAACCGCCTGGCGGCCCGCTACCCCTGGCTGTCGGTGGTGGCCGCCACCAGCGCCGACCCCGACTTCGCCGGCGAGCACGGCAACATATCCGACGTGGTCGGCCGCTACGGCCCCTGGCGCGACCACGACTTCTTCGTCTCCGGCTCGCCGCAGATGGTCCGCGCGACCATGCGCACGCTCGCCGAGATGCAGGTTCCGGCCATCCGGATCAAGTACGACTCCCTCAGTGGCAGCTGAGTGCGGGCGGGCCGTCGTGGTGCGTGACGGCCCGCCCGCGCTCGCGGCTCGGCCAAGTACGCTTTCGCCGTGATCGAAAGGCGGGCCCTGCGGTCCGAGATCCTGCTCGTGCTGGGTGTGTCGCTGGGTGCCTCGGCGGTCTACTCGATGATCAGGATCATCGACCGGCTCACGTACGTCGCGCCGCTGTCCCAGCAGACCGCGACGCTCAACCCGACCGTGGTGGCCGACCGGCCCTGGCTCGACCTGATCTACCAGCTCTACTACATCGCGAGCCCGCTCATTCCGGCGCTGCTCGCCGTACACCTGCTGCGCCGCGACCACGACCCGCTCGACATCGGCCTGGACCGCGCCCGCCCGCTCGGCGACCTCTGGCGCGGCGCCGCCCTGGCCGCGCTCATCGGCCTGCCCGGCCTCGGGCTGGTGTGGGCGGCCCAGCAGCTCGGCATCAGCGCGAGGATCGTGCCGGAGGCGCTGGGCACCCACTGGTGGTCCGTGCCGGTCCTGATCCTCTCGGCCGTCGAGAACGGCGTGCTCGAAGAGGTCGTCATGATCGGCTACCTGCTGACCCGGCTGCGCGAGCTGGGCTGGGCCGCCTGGCCGGCCATCGTCACCAGCGCCGTCATCCGCGGCTCCTACCACCTCTACCAGGGCTTCGGCGGCTTCATCGGCAACTTCGTGATGGGCCTGGTGTTCGGGTACTTCTTCCGCCGCACCGGCCGGGTCATGCCGCTCATCGTCGCCCACTCGATCCTCGACATCGTCTCCTTCGTCGGCTACGCGCTGCTCAAGGATCATCTCGGTTTCTTAAGTTAGGGCAAATCCGGACAATTACCCTGACCGTGTGGGTCGCATCCTTCTCGCCATCACCCTCGTCCTGACCGGCGCCTTCGCGGTGTCGCCCCCGGCGCACGCCAAGGCCGAAGCGGCGCTCTACATCGTGCAGCTGCAAGGGCGCCCCGCACTGCGCACGGAGAGTGCTCGCGCCGCCATTCGAGAAAACCGGGGCACGGTACTGCGAGCAGCTGGCGTTTCCACCACCGTCCGCGACTACGAGACGGTCTTCAACGGGTTCGCCGCCGCGCTGACCCCCGCCCAGCGGGACAAGGTCGCCCGCACGCCCGGCGTGCTGCGGCTGTGGAAGAACGAGCGGCGCACCGTCGAGACCATCTCCACGCCGTCGTTCCTCGGCCTGGCCGGCACCGGCGGCGCCTGGGCCCAGCAGTTCGGCGACCCCGCGCACGCCGGCGAGGGCGTGATCATCGCCGACATCGACACCGGCTTCTGGCCGGAGAGCCCGAGCCTGGCCCCGCTGCCCGAGCCCCGCCCGGACCAGGCGATCATCGACCGCAAGTGGAAGGCCGGCGGCGCCGACAAGTGCGACGAGGGCGCCGGCCCCCCGGCCCGGCGGGTCACCTGCAACAACAAGGTGATCGGCGCCCGGTACTACAACAGCAGCGGCTTCGGCGACTGGGCGGGCGAGTTCCAGTCCCCGCGCGACTACGACGGCCACGGCACCCACACGGCGACCACCGCGGCCGGCGACAACGACGTGCCGGCCGCGATCAACGGCGCCCCGGTCGGCAGGGTCTCCGGCATGGCCCCGGCCGCCCGTCTCGCGGTCTACAAGGCGCTGTGGCGCCAGGCCGATGGCGAGGGCTCGGGCGGCACCGTCGACCTGCTCGCCGCGATCGACGACGCGGTGGCCGACGGCGCCGACATCATCAACTACTCCGTCTCCGGCTCCAGCGCCCTGGTCGTCGACCCGATCGGGCTGGCCTTCTACAACGCCGCCGCGGCCGGCGTCTTCGTGGCCACCGCGGCCGGCAACTCCGGCCCGGACGCCGGCACGGTCGCGCACAACGCGCCGTGGGAGATGACCGTCGCCGCAAGCTCGCACGACCGCGGCTCGACCAAGCGCGTGACCCTCGGCAACGGCAAGACCTTCACCGGCGCCGGCCAGGGCCCGGCCGTGCCCGACGCTCCGCTGGTCGACTCGGTCCGGGCCGGCCTCGCCGGTCAGGCCGCCGACCGGGTCGAGCTGTGCTACCCCGGCGCCCTGGACCCGGCCAAGGTCAAGGGCAAGATCGTGCTGTGCGGCCGGGGCGCGAACCCGCGGGTCGACAAGAGCATCGCGGTGCGCGACGCGGGCGGCGTCGGCATGGTGCTCTACAACCCGACCGAGAACTCCCTCAACGCCGACTACCACGTCGTCCCGACCGTCCACGTGGACGACGCCGCCGGCGCGGCGATCAGGGCGTACGCGGCCGGCGCCGCCCCGCACGCCGCCCTGTCGGCGACGACGGCCACGCTCGCCCGGGCCCCGGCCGTCGCCGCCTTCTCCTCGGCCGGCCCGGCCGACGCCGGCGACGGGGACCTCATCAAGCCCGACATCACCGCCCCCGGCGTGGACATCGTGGCCGGCGTCTCCCCGGCCGGGCACCACGGCAACCTCTACGACGGCGAGAGCGGCACGTCGATGTCGAGCCCGCACATCGCCGGCATCGCCGCGCTCCTGCGGGCCAAGCACCCGCAGTGGTCCCCGGCCGCGATCAAGTCCGCCCTGATGACCACGGCCGGCACGACCGACAACACCGGCGGCGCCATCCGGCGGGGCACCCGCGACGCCACCCCCTTCGACTACGGCTCCGGCCACGCCCGCCCGGACCGCGCCTTCGACCCCGGGCTCGTGTACGACGCGGGGGCGCGGGACTGGGCGCGGTACGCCTGCGGGCTCGGCCAGCTGCAGCAGGTGAGCGACTGGTGCCCGATGGCCGGCACGATCGACCCCAGCGACCTGAACTACCCGTCGATCTCGATCGGCTCGCTGCCCGGCACCCGGACCGTCACGCGGTCGGTCACCAACGTCACCGGCCTGCCCAGCGTGTACGTCGCCACCGTCGCCGCCCCACCCGGCACGACGGTCGAGGTCTCCCCGCCGGTGATCACGGTCCCGGCCGGCCGGACGGTCGGATTCAAGGTCACCGTGCGACGGACCGACGCGGCTTATGGCAAGTACACCTTCGGGTCTTTGACCTGGACGGACCTGCGCGGGCACGCCGTGCGCAGCCCGATCGCGGCGCGGCCGGTCGCGCTCTCGGGCCCCGGCGAGATCACGGGCACCGGCGCGAGCGGACACGCCACCATCGACCTCCGCGGCGGCTACGACGGGCTGGTCACCGCCCACCCCTACGGCCTGGCCGCGTCGACGGTCCACACGTCGAAGCTGGTCGGCAGCACGGCCGCCTTCAGCTCCGCCCTCCCGGGGGCGTCCCCGGCCGTCTACGCCTTCGAGTTCACCCTGCCGCCGGCCACGAAGCTGGCCCGCCTGGCCACGTACGCCGCCGACCACGCCCCGGGCACCGACCTGGACCTGTACGTGTACCAGAACGACAAGCTCATCGGCCGCAGCGAGGGCACCACGGCGGACGAGGAGATCCCGCTGACGGGGGGTTCCGGGACCTATCAGGCGTACGTCGTGCAGTTCGCCCTCCCGCCGACGCTGGTCGACCAGCAGGTGAAGGCGCACCTGTTCCTGGCCGGCGCGGCCCTGACCGGCAACCTGTCGGTGACCCCGCGCCGGCGCTCGGTGACCCCCGATGCGCCGCTGCCCTTCGACGTCTTCTGGCACTCGTTGGACCCGGCCAAGCGTTACCTCGGCATGATCGAGTTCGGCGACGGCACCGCGGCCCGAGCCTGGACCACCGTGGCGATCGGCCCGACGACTTTGTCCCGATAAGTCGGGCGCTGGCGCGCCCACGACTTAGGGTGACCGTCAATAGGGTGAGCTGCTCGCTGGACGGGGCTGGCGCGGGCGGATCGCCCGGTGCGGGAAGCCCGCCCCGGGTCAGACTGGCCGGCGCTGGGTCGTGGAAGCCAGCCATGCATGGATGAACGACTTCGGCGAACTCCGTCGCCGCACCGACCGTCGTGCCTTCGTCATCGGCTTCTACCGCTACCTCGCAGCCGCGTTCGTTACTGTCCGTCGCCTCGTCGGCTGTGCCTGCACCCACTACCGATGGCCGCCTCTGACCAGCGTGGAGGCGTTCGTGACAGTGAGTGGCTGGCAGTTCAGTGGTTTTGGCGCTCTGAACTGCCGGTGCGTGGGTATTCGCTGCAATGCTCCGCCGGTGGCGCGTTGGGATGGTGTGCGACCTTTCGCGGGCTTCGGCGGAATTGGCAGCCGGCCGGACGTGGCAGATGCAAGAACCGGCTGCGATACGCTGCCGATGAGCGCGGATGGCGGCCGATTGTTCGACGCGTTGCCGCACTGGCGGGCCGGTGTCGCGGTGGCGGTGGTGTTGGTGTGCGACGGCCCGTGCGGGCGCGCCCGGACGCTGCGGCGCCGCCCGTCCGGTCCAGCGGCGCGGGATCGGCGTGGTCGGCGACGACCCGGTCGGCGGGGTGTTCGGCCTGTTCGGGCGGTAGCGTCGGCGGGACCGCCGCGGGGGCCGGGTCGGGCCGCTGATCGTCGGCCTTGCTCACCGGCGGGACGCCACCATGGATGCGGCGTAGCTTAGCGGCGTGCCGCTAAGCAAGGCCCCGCGCTCGGTGCTGCTCATGTTCCCGACGGAACTGCTCCCTTGCCGGACAATACCGCCGAGACCTGGTCCGGTCACGCATGGCAGCCAATTCCGTGCGACTGAAGAATGACAGCTGCCCCATGTCATTAATTATCCCCGAGCCCGCCCGGAATCACCGCCCCGGACGGTAACGACAATGTCAAATGGTGCACGCTCATGCCGCAGACCGCGATCGCCGGCACGAGGTCCATCGCGACGCTGAGTGATCGACGGTTCCAGGGTGCTGCCCGGTCAGGCCTGACCGGCGACGCGGGTCGACGGGTTCGGCAAACTCCGCCGCCGGCTTCGCCCCAACCTATTGACGGTCATCCTTATCGGATTTATACCCTGGCAGACGCAATGTCTGGTTTAAAGGTATTGGGTGCCCGACTTATCCGGTATGGGCCTTAGGGCCGCGTGCCCCACGCCGAGATCATCGCAGCGGTGGCGATGTCGAGCCGCCCCGCGTCCAGCGCCGCCAGGTGGGCGTCGATCTCCGCGTCGGTGGCCCGCCCCGAGGCTGTCAGCCGCGCCCGCAGCTGCTCGATCGTCGCCCGCTCCAGCCGTGCGCTGGCCGCCCCGCCGAACGGGAAGGACGACTCGCCGGCGACGTTCACGAGCCCGGCGGTCCGCAGCGCGCGGGGGAGCGTCCGCCCGTACGCCAGATCCACGCCCCGCTCCGCCATCAGCGAGCGGAAGGCGTGCCGCAGCCGGTTCGCCCGCCGCTCGTCCTCGCCCGCCTCGTCCGGGCAGGCCAGCGGCTGCAGCGCCGGGTCGGCCTCCTCCAGCAGCAGCCGCCCGCCCGGGCGAAGGGCCCCGACCAGCGCCGACAGGGCGGCGGCGCGCTGTGGCACGTGGACCAGCACCAGCCGGGCGTGGATCAGGTCGAAGCCGTCGCCCAGCGGCGGCTCGGCACCGACGTCGTGCCGGCGCACCTCGTAGCCGGCGCCGGCGGGCAGCCAGGACACGTCGATGTCGGTGGCCAGCACGCGGCCGGTCGGGCCGACCCGGGCGGCCAGCCAGGCCGGGACGCTCGGGCTGCCGGCGCCGACCTCCCAGCAGCTCCAGCCGGGGGCGACGCCCAGGGCGGCCAGGCGGCGGAACGTGCCGGGGTCGAAGAGCTCGGCCAGCGCGCCGAAGCGGCGGCCGGCCTCGGCCTGGGCGTTTGACAGGAGGTAGCCGCCGTCGCCCGGCGCCTCGAGCACCTCGTCGAGGCCGTTCGGGTCGTCGTAGGCGTGGGCGAAGCCGTGCCGCTCGTAGAGGCGCCGGGCGCGGCTGCCGCCGATGATGCCCAGGCGGACCGGGCGTCGCGGTGCGCGGCCATAACCTGGCGCAGCACCTCGCCGCCCACGCCGTTGCCGTGCAGCGCTGGGTCCAGGTAGAAGTGCTCGATCCACTGCGCGTCGGGCTCCGCGCGCACGGCGATGCAGCCGACCGCCGCGCCGTCGAGCTCGATGACGTCGGTGTTGGCCGGGACGTAGTGCTCCAGGAAGCGCTGGCGGGCCCGGTCGGGGTTCCAGCGGCCGATGCGCTCGAGGTCGGGCCGCATCGCGAGGGCCTTGAGCTCGGCCAGGCGAGGGGCGTCGTCCGGCGTGGCCGGGCGCAGTTTCCACGGGGCCGCCATGCCGTGAGCCTACGTGATCGAATTTGACCCCAACCGTGGGCGAGCGGGCAGGCGTTAGAGGGGGTATGGACGAGGATCGGTATCCGGGCTTCCGGGACTTCGTGTCCGGGCGCGGGCCGGCGCTGTCGCGGGCGGCGTACCTGCTGACGGGGGACCACCATGCCGCCGAGGACCTGGTGCAGACCGCCCTGGCGCGGGTGCTGCGGCACTGGGGGCGGGCGCGGGACGGGGACCCGGAGGCGTACGTCCGGCGGACCATGTACCACCTGCAGATGTCGTGGTGGCGGCGCCGGCGGGTGCCGGAGCAACTGGCCGCGGCGCCACCCGAGCGGGCCGGGCTCGATCCGCACACCGGCACCCTGCTGCGGATGACGCTGGACCGGGCGCTGGCCCTGCTGACCCCGCGCCAGCGCGCGGTACTGGTGCTGCGGTTCTACGAGGACCTGACCGAGGTGCAGGCGGCGCAGGTCCTCGGTCTTTCGGTGGGATCGGTGAAGCGGCACGCGCACGACGGGCTCGCCCGGCTCCGGGCCGCGGCCCCCCACCTCGTCGACGACGCGGAGCGAGTCACGGGAGGCTGGCGATGACGGCCCGGCTGCGGGAGGCGATGCAGGCGAGCGCCGGGGGCGTCGCGCCGTACGAGCTCTACGCCGGAGCGCTGGCCAAGGCGCGGCGGCACCGCCGGCGGCGGTGGGTCGCGGCGGCCGCGGCGGCCGCGATCCTGGCGCTGCTCGCCGTCGTCGCCCCGCCCCTGGCCCGGCCGGCGCCGCACCCCGTCGGCCCGTCCACGTCCCCGACGCCGTCGCTACCGGCCAAGATCGGTGCGCCGCTGTTCGGCACGCCGGACGTGACCGACGAGCCGATCGGCCCGGCGAGCGTGGCCTTCGGCTCGGGCCTGTGGTGGTGGGGCGAGAGCAAGGGCGTCACCGCGCTGGTCGGTTCGAGCACGGATACGTACGGCATCGTGTCGAACAACGACGCCCTGCGGGCGGGCGAGCACGTCCTGCTGTCCCCGGACGGCGCGCTGCTGGCCACCGAGAACCGGGTGATCGACCTGCGCACCGGCAAGGCCACCCCGCTGCCCGACCTCGGCGCCACCCTGCGCATCCCGCAGGCCTGGTCCGCCGACCGGCGCTACCTGGCGGTGGTCGCCTACCGGACGAAGTGGATCAGCGAGCCCAACGGGGTGCGGGTGCTCGGGGTGGCCGAGGCCACCCTGCACCTGCTCGAGGTCTCGACCGGCGAGCACCGCAAGATCGCCGACCTCCCCACGACGGGCAACCACGACGGCTGGACGGCGGCGTTCGCGCCGGCGGGCGGCGCGCGCCTGGCCTACCAGTCGGGCAACCAGATCTCGATCGCGGCGCCCGACGGCGCCCTGCTGTCCCGCTTCGACGTGGACCCCGGCGTCCGCCTGGCCGGCAAGGGCGCGTGGACCCGCGACGGCGAGGGCCTCATGCTGCTGCGCCAGCGCCGCTGCTGCACCGGCGACGCCTACCAGTCCCGCTGGCAACTCTTCGCCGTCGACGCGGCCACCGGCCGGCCCCGGGCCGAGCCGGCCGTGCCGGAGCTGGCGGGGCTGGTCGCCGTACGGCTGCTGGGTTGGACGAACTCCGGCGAGCCGGTCATCACCGCCGGCTATCCCGAGCCGGGCATCGCCGTCGTCGGCTTCGACACCGACGACCGGGCGCTGTCCGTCTCCGGCGACCACCTGGCCGACTACGCGTTCGTCCGTTCGGCCCGGGTGGTGGCCGTGGCGCAGGACGGCACGCAGCGCGTCCTGGTCCGCGGCCCGGACGAGGACGTGCTGTCCATCGACGTGTCCGAGGCCGCCATCGCGAGCGGCCTGACGAGGCCGGGCCGGGCGCCGACGGGGCTCGGGCCGTACGTGCGCCGGGCCCTCGGCTGCGTCCTTGCCGTCTTCGTGGTCGTGCTCATCGCCGTGACCGTCGTGGTGATCCGCGTGTGGCCACGGAGGAGGCGCCATGCCTGGTGATGAGGCGGGGCGGCCCTGCATGTCGCACGGCCGGCGGTTGGCGAACGCACTCAGATGTGCAGGCGGCCGTCGGCGACGACCACGGCGCTGCCGGAGATCTCGACCCTTTCGACCGCGCCGTTGACGACGGTGGCGGTGGCGCGGATCTTCGACGGGCGGCCCATCTCCACGCCCTGGTGGACGGTGATGGTGGCGCCCTGCGGGATGCGACCGTGGCGGCCCAGGTGCAGGGCGAGCGGGCCGGCCGCGGAGCCGGTGCCGGCGTCCTCGACCACGCCGTAGGCCGGCGAGAACATCCGGGCCCGCCACACCAGCGGGTCGCCGGTCGGGGCGAAGCAGTTTGCCGCGACATCGAGATGCGCGGCCAGGGCGTAGTGGTCGACCCGAAGGGCGGACAGGTCGGCCACGGTGGGGAGGCCGACGAAGGCGTGGCGGGGGCCGTTGCGGTACACCTCGACCGGAAGCGTCGACGAGGACAGCCCGAGGGCGTCCAGCAGCTCCGCGGGCCGGTCGTAAGGCTGCCACACCGGGATCGGCTGGAGCATCCGGGCGGTCGTCACGCGACCGCCCGGCGGGCCGGCGAACTCGAACGGCACCACGCCCATGCCGGTCTCCATGCGCAGCTCGCGGCCGCGCACGCCCGGGTGGCGGGTGGTGGCGAGCACCGCGGCGGTGCCGAAGGTGGGGTGGCCGGCGAACGGCAGCTCGCCGACCGGGGTGAAGATCCGCACCCGCACGTCGCCACCGGCCGTGGGTGGCAGGACGAAGGTGGTCTCGGACAGGTTCATCTCGCGCGCGATGCGCTGCATGCATGCGGAGGACAGGCCGGTGGCGTCGGGGACGACCGCGAGCGGGTTGCCCTCGAGGGCCGTATCGGTGAAGACGTCGGCGATCACGTAGCCGTACACGGGCGCCAGGCTAGGCCTGCGGCCGGACCTCCCGGTACTGCTCGATCGAGTAGGCGAAGAACCCGGCCAGCGGCTCCACGATCCGCGCCGGGGCCCGGTTGAGCCCGTCGTGGCCGCTGCGCTGGACGGCGAGCACCCGCGCGCGCGGGATGGCCCCCGCCAAGGCGTTGTTGAGGCCGACATAGTACGGCGGACCGCCCGCGCCATACGCCAGCAGCACCTCGGCCGTGATGCCGGACCACGCCTCGGCCGGTGCGTCGTGCAGCCGGACCTGCTGGGACTCGTCCAGGGTCATCCCCAGCAGGTCGCCCATCGTCCGGCCGATCGAGGTGCGCAGGAAAGCGCGACAGATCGCCACCTGCACCCCGAGCGGCAGCCGGGACGTCGCCGACTGCGTGTTGAGGCCGCCCCCGGTGAGGGCCATGGCCAGGGCGACCTCGCCCCGGGCCGCGGCCTCCCGCGCGGCGTCCAGCCACTGCGCCGGGAACCCGCCGGCGACGCTGACCGCGGCGTCATAGACCGCCAGCCGCTCGATCGGAAGGCCGCGCCGGGCGGCGTCCAGCGCGAGGTAGCCGCCGGAGCTGTGGCCGATGACGTTGCGCGCGCCGGTGTGCTCGAGGATCGCGCCGAGGTCGGCGAGGTCCTGCTCGAACGTGTAGGGCTCGCGGCGGGGGCCGGCGTCCCCGCGCCCCCGCCGGTTGTAGAGGTGCACGGCGAACCGGTCGGCGAGCCTGCCGGCCAGCCGCTTGTAGATGTCGATGGTGACGCCGCCGCCGTGCACCACGACGATGCCGGGGCCGGCGCCGAACGTGTGCAGCGCGATCGTCGCGCCGTCGGGGGCCGGGATGCGCTCGACTGCTTCGCTCATGACTGCTCCCATCGGGTCCCGTAACTGCGAACGATGTTAGCAGTTTAGCGGATCACCCGACGCTGGACACCTCCCATTGGTGGCTCAGCGGCTCGCGCACGACCCGGCAGACGAAGGACCGGCCGCCGGCCGTGCCGTGGACCAGGAAGGTGTCGTCGTCCGGGCGTTCGGTGGAGGCGATGGCGACCGGCCCGGCAATGTGGTCGCCGGCCGCGGCCGAGCACTGGTCGTGGGCGGCCCGGGCGTCGCTGCGCGAGGTCCAGAAGACCGCGATCCCCGCCACCGCCGCCAGCGCGACGACGACCACCACACTCTGCCGCACGGAAAACTTCGCATCGATCACGATCGGCAGGGTAACGCGTCAACCGGTGCCGCAGCGGTCCCTGGCGAAGGCCTCGCGGGTCCTCGGGGACGAGGACCTGCCCCTCAGGGATCTCCGCTCACCGGCATACTGGCGGCATGATCGAGATCCTTGAGTACGACTCCGCCTGGCCCGCCCTCGCCGCGCGGGAGATCGGCGAGTTGCGGGCCGCGCTGGCCGGCCGGATCGCGGACGTGGAGCACGTCGGCAGCACCGCCGTCCCCGGCCTGGCCGCCAAGCCGGTCATCGACCTGATGGCGGCGGCGGACGACCTCGACGCCGTGGCGCACCACGAGGACGTGCTGGGCTCCATGGGGTACGCCCGGATCGAGACCGGCATGCCCGAGCGCCTCTTCTACCGCCGCGAGGGCACCCCCGTCGCCTACCACCTGCACGTGGTCCCCGCGCCGACGTGGGCGACCCGCAATGAGCGGCTGTTGCGCGACCACCTGCTGGCCACCCCGGCGGACCGCGACGCCTACGCCCGCCTGAAGCACGAGCTGGCCGGCACGACCGGGGACGGCCTGGAGTACACCCGCGGCAAGACCGCACTCATCCAGCGCATGGTCGACGAGGCCCGCGCCGCCCGCGGCCTGCAGCCGGTCGACGTCTGGGAGGAGTAGCCCTTGCCGGTGGCCGCGCGGCCGTCAGCGGTTGCGGCGAAGGAGCCTCGAGTACCCGGTGCGGAGCATGCGGCGACCGGGCCAGGCCAGCAGGATGACGACCACGACGGCGGCGAGCAGCCACGGCACCGCCCACGTCGTGGCGCTCTGGCGCTGGTGCGGGGTGTCCAGCGGTACCACGCCGGGCGGGTTCACCCCGTCGAGGTCCATCCGGGCCGTTACCCGGCCGGCCGGGAGCGCGCCGCCGATCGTGACGGTGGCCGTGAACGATTCGTTGGGCAGCAGCGGCGGAATCGCCAGCGGCTGGGACTTCGCCATTCGAGCCCCGAACGGGGCGAGCAACGAGACGGTGCCGGTGCCGCCGAGCCGGATGTTGCCGCCGTTGTGCACGGTGTACGTGACCGTGGCGTCGCGGTTGCGGAACGGGTACACGGCCGCGCCGTAGTCGACCGACAGCTTGGTGATGGACAGGGCGGGGTTCAGCGCACCGTTGACGCGCACGTAGACGCGCGTGCCCACGCGCTGGTCGACGGCAAGGCGGGTGGTGCCGTCGGCCGAGCCGGGAACCTTGCGGCTGGCGACGATGCCGGCCGCGTGATCTCCGGGCGTGGCGTCCTTGGGCAGCGCCATGCGGAACGGCACTTGGACCGTGGTGCCCGGGGCGATGGTGACGGTGGGCGAGTCGAATTTGATCCAGCTGCCCAGGTCGACGGGGCGCTGGTCGGCCGTCAGCAGCGTGAAACTGCCCTCAGGGGTGGTGAACGCGTCGGTGGCGTAGACGGCCAGGGTCAGTTCCTCGTTGCCGAGGTTGCTGATGGCGACCCGGTCGGTGATCTCGGTTTCCGGCGGGAGGGTGTAGTCGATGGTGGAGCGGACCTCGCCACTGGCGGAGGGGGCGGGACCGACGGCCCATTGAATGGCGTCCTGCGTGGGTGCGGCCGCGGCCGGTATGGCGGGCCACACGTTGGACAGGGCCAGAAGGAGGCCGACCGCGACCATCGCACGGCCGGATCGGATGCGGGGACGGGCAAGCTCGGTCACGGTCGCTCCTGTTGTGCATGCCGCCGGGCGTCAGGGTGGTGGGCACCACCCTGACGCCCGGCGGGCGGATCATTGGGTCAGACGAGTGTCAGGGTAAGCACGCCGGTGTAGGTTCCCAGCGCCGCGTTGTAGGGCACGCCCAGGTTCAGGGTGGCCCCGCAGTCGAACGTCCCGGTGCTCGCACCGGCCGCCGACGCGCACAGCGTCTGCGGTGTGGACAGGCCCGAGCCGGGTGCCTTCGCCTGCCCTGCCGTGACCACCGAGTCGCTGGTGGTGCGGACCAGGCTCATGCCACCCGGCACGAGGCCGGCGGTCGGCGCCCAGCCGAGGTTCGCCGCGGCGATGGTCAGGTTGCCCGCCGGTGACCGGAAGTCGCTGACCTGCCCGGTCAGGCTCCAACCGGCGTTGGTGCCCCGTGAGTCGACCACCGTGACGTGGCCCAGGGGACCCGAGGCCACCTGGTCCTGGCCGTTGAGCGCGATGGGCGGAAGCGCCACCGGCGACATGTTGCCGACGGAGAGGCTGAGTGGGCCACCCGTCACCGTGGCCGTGATGGCCGTCTGGGCCGAGCTGTCGCCATGCGTGAACGGCGCGAAGGTCTGTGCGAACTGGTACGGCTTCCAGTTGTACGTCCGGGTCGAAGCCCGTTGATCCCGTTGCAGCGACCAGAACGACAGCCCGTGGATGTTCTTCTGGATGGCCCAGTTGAGGACCTTCACGGCGTCCTGGGTGGTGAAGGTCTCGCATTCACCGAAGTCGGACGGGCCCGGCATCGCGATGATGCCGATCATGCCCCACAGCTGGGCCGGGGTCTTCTGCGGATAGAGCCCGTGGAGGATGTCGTAGGTCGCCGCGGCGGCCTTGAACGTTTCCGCGGCCATGTCGTGCGCGGGGCCGGTCTTCGCCTTGCACGCTTCCGAGACGTCGTCGTAGAAGTTGAAGGTCATGAGGTGTACGGCGTCGATGCGGGCGCCGTTGTTGACCGCGTTCTGCAGCAGGAACCTGCTGCCGTTGTTCAGGCCGTCGGTGAAGGTCGGCTGGGTGTACACGAACTCGACCGTGCGGCCGGTGTCCCTCGCCCAGTCCTGAACGATCTTGATGGCCTTGTTACGCCGGTCGATGCCCGGCCAGTTGACGGGGTTGGCCAGCGACTCTTCTTCGATGTCCAGGTCGATGCGGGTGAAGTTGTACGCGGTGATGACGCGCTTGAACTCGTCCGCGATCGCGTTGACGTCCTGGCAGCTGTCGGCCAGTTCGGTGAGCGAGCCGGAGGTGGCGGCGGCTCCGCCGAAGGAGGGATAGACGTCGCCGCCGGCGGCGCGGATGGCCGCGATGCCGGCGGCGTAGGTCGGGCCGACCGGCATGTCGGCGCGGCCGTTCCAGTAGACCGTGCAGTCCCCGTGCTTCAGGGTCTGCAGGAAGGCCAGGGTCAGGTACTTGGCGCCGGAATCCTGGCTGGCCTGGAACAGCGTGTCGGAGTTGCTGAAGAAGTACGGGGCGAACACGTGCGGGGGGATCGGTGTGCCCGGCGCCGTCGCCGCCGCCTGGGCCGGCACCGCCGTGGCCGCGGCGCCGATCGTGCAGGCGAGCAGGGTGACCACGCCGAGCGCGCGTAACCGTCGTGTCAGGGGTGTCTTCATAGCTAGGCTACTCTCCGTTATTCGAAAGCTTCCTTTCTATTGGGTCGAGAACTTAGCGCACAAGCGCCCGGCCGTCCAGAGCAAGCGTTCGATTGGACATGCGGCGCCGGACCTTCGGCTGACCCCAGCACCCACTGCGGGCAGGGGATTTGCCGCCGGCCTCCACCGGCCTCGGTCTTGAGACGCAACTATGAAAAACTGGCCGCGTTCGCTGTGGACGCGGCCAGTTTCGTCAAGATCGCTGTGAATTGGGCGCTGCGCGTTACCAGGCGAGGTCCGCGCTGCTGTTGGCCGCCGTGCGTTCGGAGTACTCGGACAGCTCCAGCTTCTGCTTGGCGGCGGCCAGGCGCCGATCCCAGGTGTGCTGCCGGGCCAGCTCCACGCTGCCGATGACCACGGTGTGCTCCGCGTACTCCGACAACTCCAGCTCGGGCACCCAGTACGTCCGGGCCTGCAGGTGCCGCCTGAGGTGCTGCAACAGGACATCGCCGGCATGCGCGATGCCGCCGCTGATGACGAGGACGTCGGGGTTGAGCGCGAGCATGACCGGGCTGAGGGCGCGGGCGAGGATGCGCGTGGCGCGGTCCAGCACGGCGATGGCCCGCTCGTCGCCGTCGGCCGCCGCGCTGAACACGTCCATCGCGGCGAGCTCGCGGTCCGAGCGCAGCCGCGTGGTGGATACGCCGGAGAACTCGTCACGGGCCAGGTTGATCATTCCCGTGCTGCCGATCTGGGCCTCCAGCGGACCACTGCCATCCCGGTCGAAGGCCAGGTTGTCGGCGTCGTCGAAGCTGATCAGACCGACCTCACCGGCGGCGTTGTCCTTGCCGCGATGGAGCGTTCCGTTGATCACGATGCCCGCGCCGAGCCGCGCACCCCACTGGATCGCGATGATCGTGCGGCCGGGCAGCCGGCTCGCCGCCGCCACGGCCGCCAGGTTGGCGTCGTTCTCGAGGTGGACCCGGCAGCGGAACTCCTTCTCCAGGTGGCTTGTGATGTTGAAGGTCTCCCATCCCCGCATGCTCGGGGCGAGCCGCAGCCGTCCGGCGACGGGATCCACCACTCCCGGTGAACCGATGACCACGTCGGCGATCTGCGCGCTGTCAAGATTCGCGTCGCGCAGACAGGTGTCGATGACCCGGCGTACCCCGGCCAGCACTGCCACCGCGTCGTGAGGCCCGGACACCGCCCGGGCCGATTCGGCGAGCATGTTGCCGCCCAGGTCGCTCACCCGGGCCTTCACGGCGTGTGGCCCGACATCGATGCCGAGGACGGGATCGACACCCGGGCGTAGCTCGAAGACGGCGGCCGGCCGGCCCTGGCGGACCCCGTCCGGGCTGTCCGTGGACTCGACGACGAGGCCACCCGTCTTGAGTTCTTCGATGGCCTGCGCGACCGTCGGCCGGGTTAGTCGAGTGACGCTAATTATCTCGCTGATGCGCAGCGGGCGCCGTGCCTGGCGCACCGCGGCGAGCACCAGTGAGGTGTTGAACTGCCGCAGCACCGCGGTACCGGCGGGTATGTCAGCCACCAGCCCAGCCTGCCTTCCGTATGTATGTCCGGAATTGACGATACCCGGAACGTTCAACGCCGGCATGGTCGCAGACGGACCGGTGGCGGTGCGCCCCAGGCCGGTGCTCTCCCGCCCCTTGACGCGATCATGGGCGTGCCGTAGGAATAAGAAAGAACGTTTCGTTTTTCTTCCACCACCCCCAATTCACCGCCGCGATCCTTTGGGTCGCAGGAGGGAAGAGTATGAAACTCCCCAGCGCTCGCCGCCCCGGCCTGCGGATGGGCAAGCTGGCCCGCGCCGGCCTGGTCGGCCTGTTAGCGGCTGGCACCGTGATCACCTCGGCGGGCTCCGCCGTCGCGGAGCCTGCCGCCTCCGGCGAGACGGTGCCGGCGCCGACCACCCCGATGGTGGGCGGGTACCTGCTGCAGGGCACGCCGAACTTCAGCTCCATCAAGATGGAGCTCGTGACCCACTTCTACTGGGCGTTCTCCACCATCAACAACGGCAAGTGCACCACCGCCTCCCAGGCCGGCATCGACGCCGTGAAGGCTCAGCGGCAGAAGCAGCCGAGCCTCAAGGTGATCCGCTCGCTCGGCGGCTGGGGCGCCCGCGGCTTCTCCGACGCGGCCGCCACCGACGCCAGCCGCAAGACGCTCGTCGCCTCGTGCATCGACGCCTTCATCGCCAACGGGGTGACCGACGGCATCGACCTCGACTGGGAGTTCCCGGTCAGCGGTGGCCTGAACAACATCGGCTACCGCGCCGAGGACCGGGAGAACATGAACCTCCTGGTCGACGAGTTCCGCACCCAGCTCAACGCCTACGCGGACGCGCAGGGCAAGAACCGCCGCGACTTCCTCGTCACCGCCGCGCTTCCGGCCGGCCGCTGGCAGGACTCCGGCGACAACGTCCACGGCGCGCCGTACGACGTGCTGAAGAGCTTCGACCTGGCGACCCTGGGCCGGACGCTCGACACCATCAACATCATGACCTACGACATGGGCACCGGCTACTCGCCGATCTCCATGTTCAACCAGCCGCTGTACAAGCACCCGCTGGACACCACCGGCGACCCCTACAACAGCATCGACGCGGCGGTGAAGCTCTACCGGGCGCAGGGCGTGCCGGCCAACAAGCTCACCCTGGGCGCGGAGTTCACGCTCAGCCGCGGCTTCCAGACCGTCGACGACGTGAACAACGGCCTCTTCCGGAACTGGACGGCCACCGGCTGCGGCACGGCCACGATGGCGAACGCGCTCAAGCCGGGCACCACCGCCCTGGTCAACTGGGACCCGTACGCGCTGTCGCCGTACGTGTGGGACCCGGCGCAGAAGCGCTTCTGCAGCCAGGAGAACGCGCAGTCGCTCGGCATCCGGGCGCAGTACGCGAAGGACAACGGCCTCAACGGCATGTTCACCTGGGAGCTGAACGGCGACGCGCAGGGCAGCCAGCTGCGCGCCATCGCGCTGCCCTTCGAGCCGGAGAAGGTCGTGGCCGCGCCGGCCCCGACCGTCAAGGGCGCCTCCATCATGGCCGGCCAGGGCACCACGTTCAGCGGCGAGGTCGCCCGGGTCACCGGTAGCTCGGCCGCGTCCCTCACCGCCGAGATCAACTGGGGCGACAACACGCACAGCGCGGCGGTCGTGGTGCCGCAGGGCAACGGGACCTTCTCGGTCACCGGCACCCACACGTACGCCAAGGCGGGCTCCTACACGCTGACGGTCGCCACCATCGACCCTGACCCGATCAACAGCCGCATGGTCAACGCCGTGGCCAACGTGGGCAGCGTCGACCCGGGCCAGCAGACGATCGTCACCGAGGTCACCGGCGGCGCGCTGAGCCTGAGCGTGGCGGACAACGCGCCCATCGACCTGGGCAAGGTCCAGCTCAACGGTCAGGACCAGCTCGTCTCGGGTGCCCTCAAGTCGATCACCGTCGTGGACCCGCGGGGTAACAACGCCGGGTGGAGCCTCACCGGCCAGGTGAGCGACTTCCGCACTGCCGGCACGGCGACCATCCCGGCCGCCAACCTCGCCTGGGCCCCGACCGCGGCGGTCGTGCCGGGCTCGCTGAACCTCGAGCACAGCACCACGACCACCGCGACCGTGGCCGCCGGCCCGGCACTGGTCCCGGGCAAGGGCCTCTCGGTGGCGCACACGCTGTGCTCGTCCAACGTGGGCGCCAGCACCGGCCGGTTCACCTGCGGCGGCGCCCTGAACCTCGGCGTTCCGTTCGACACCGCGGTCGGCTCCTACACCGCGGTCCTGACGGTCACGCTGATCTAGTTTTACCCGCACGCTGAGGTGGGATGCGGCTGCCGCCGCATCCCACCTCTCGCCGTCTGACGGCGGGTGCTCACCTGTTCGACGCGATGTCGGCCGCGCCCGCGTGGGTCAGGCGCTCGGGCACGACGATCCGCTCGTACATCTCGTCGCTGACGCCACGCCGCAGGGCCGCCTCCTTGAGGGGCAGATCGTCATCGATGGCGAGGTGTGCGATCTCGGATGCCTTGTCGTAGCCGATGACCGGCGACAGGGCGGTGACCATCATGACCGAGCGTTCCACGTTGTGCCGCAGTTGGTCGCGGTTGAGCCGGACGCCTTCGACGAGGAACTCGCGGAAGTGGTCGGTGGCGTCGGCGAGGATGCGGGTCGAGTGCAGGACGTTGTTGATGATGACGGGGCGGAAGGCGTTGAGTTCGAAGTTGCCCTCGTTGCCGCCGATGGCCACGGCGGTGTCCGACCCGAGCACCTGAACGCACACCATGAGCATCGCTTCGGCCTGGGTCGGGTTGACCTTGCCGGGCATGATCGAAGAGCCGGGCTCGTTGGCCGGCAGAATCAGCTCGTGCAGGCCGGCGCGCGGTCCGGAGCCGAGCCAGCGGACGTCGTTGGCGAACTTGAACAGTGCCGTGGCGATCCCGCGCAGCGCGGCCGACACGCGGACCAGCGGGTCCAGCGATCCCTGGGCGGCGAACTTGTTGGGTGCGGTGACAAACGGGCGGCCGGTCAGCTTCGCGACCACCTTGGCGGTGTCCTCGCCGAAGCCCGGTGGGGCGTTGAGGCCGGTGCCGACGGCGGTGCCGCCCATCGCCAGCCGGTACAGGCCCCGCGTGGTCGAGGCGAGGTGGTCGGCGGCGTCCTCGAGTTGGGCGGCGTAGCCGGACCACTCCTGCCCGACGGTGAGCGGGGTGGCGTCCTCCAGGTGGGTCCGGCCGATCTTGACGACGTCCGCCCAGTCGCGGCTCTTGACCGCGGTGGCGTCGCGCAGCCGGCCGAGTGCCGGCAGGAGGTGCTCCTCGATCGCGGTCACGGCCGCGATGTGCATGGCGGCGGGGAACGTGTCGTTGGAGGACTGCCCCATGTTGACGTCGTCGTTGGGGTGCACCGGGGTCTTGGCTCCCAGCTGCCCGCCGACGAGCTGGATCGCCCGGTTGGAGATCACCTCGTTGACGTTCATGTTGGACTGGGTTCCGGAGCCGGTCTGCCAGACGTACAGCGGGAACTCGCTGTCCAGCTGGCCGGCGATCACCTCGTCGGCCACCCGTGAGATCAGGTCGGCCTTCCACCGCGGCATCCGTCCGGCGCGGGCGTTGGCGATCGCGGCGGCCTTCTTGACGTAGCCGTAGGCGTGGTACACGGCCTTGGGCATCCGATCATCACCGATGTCGAAGTGCGTCAGCGACCGCTGGGTCTGGGCGCCCCAGTAGTGGTCGGCCGGGACGGCGACCGAGCCGAGCGAGTCGGTTTCGGTGCGGGTGCCGGTGGCGTCGATGCCGATCGGTACATCGCGTACCTCGGGCCCACCTCGGTCGGCGGGTCGGTCGCCGGTCGGGTTGCGGGTGGCCATGTCGTCACCCGGCCTTGACCGGACGGTACTCGGGCTGCCACACCGCGTCCTGCACTTGCTGTACCGGGTCGGTCAGCTCGGTGCGGGCCAGGCCTTCGTCGGCGGCCCGCTTGGCGACCGCGACGGCAACGGTGGCCGACACCGTCCGGAGGTTCTCCACGTGCGGCAGCAGCGAGGCGCCCGGCGTGCTCACGTCCACGAGGCCGGCGACGGCTTCGGCGGCGGCCGCGAACATCCCGTCGCTGATCCGCTTCGCCCGGGCGACGATGGCGCCGAGGCCGAGACCGGGGTACAGCAGCGCGTTGTTCGCCTGCCCGATGCCGTAGGTGACGCCTTGGTAGGTGACCGGCGGGACCGGGATCCCGGTGGCGATCAGGCCGAGGCCGTCGGTCCACGGGATGAGCTGGTCCGGCATCGCCTCGATGCGTTCGGTCGGGTTGGACAGCGGGAAGATGACGGGCCGGTCCACGTGCCGGGCCATCTCCTTGACGATGTCTTCGGTGAACGCGCCGTGCTCGGTCGAGGTGCCGACCAGCATGGTCGGTTTGCTGTTCGCGATGGTCTCTTTGAGCCCGATGCCGCCGTTTCGCCGCCAGGCGGTGACCTCGCCGGCGGGCCGGGCGTACGGGGCCTGGTAGTCACGCAGGTCGGTCATGTCGTCGGTGAGCAGGCCCTGCTTGTCGATGCACCAGATCTGCCGGGTCGCCGCGGCCCGGTCCGCACCGTCGCGGACCATCGCGTCGCGGAGTTGGTCGGCGATGCCCACCCCGGCGGTGCCGGAGCCGAAGATCACGATCCGCTGGTCCCGCATCCGGGTGCCGGTGACCCGCACCGCGCTCAGTGCCGCGGCGAGCACGATCGCGCCGGTGCCCTGCATGTCGTCGTTGAACGTGCACACCCGGTCGCGGTAGCGCTCCAGGATCCGCCGGCCGTTGCTCGGCCCGAAGTCCTCCCAGTGCAGCAGCGCCTTCGGGAACAGCTTGGTCGCCGCCCGTACGTAGGCGTCGATGAACTCGTCGTAGCGCTGCCCGCGCACCCGGCCGTGCCGGTTGCCGAGATAGTCCGAATCGTTGAGCAGTTCCTCGTTGTCGGTACCGACATCGAGCGCGACCGGAATCACCCGGCCCGGGTCGATTCCGGCCGCGGCGGTGTAAACGGCCAGCTTGCCCACCGCGATGTCGATGCCACCGGCACCCCAGTCGCCGATCCCCAGGATCTCCTCGGCGTCGGAGGCGACGATCAGGTCCACGTCGTCCGCGCCCAGCCCGGCGTCGGCCAGCGCCTTCTCCACCCGGTCGGGTTCGTTGACCGACAGGTACACCCCGCGCGGGCGGCGGTACTCGTGGCTGTACCGCTTGATCGCCTCACCCACGGTCGGGTCGTAGACGACCGGCAGCATCTCCCGCAGGTGTTCGGACAACAGCCGGTAGAACAGCACCTCGTCGTTGTCCTGCAACATGGCCAGGAAGACGTTCTTGTGCAGGTCGGACGGCTGGCGGTGGTACTGCTCGTACACCCGCCGCACCTGGTCCTCCAGCGACTGCACCGTCGGCGGCAGCAGCCCCTCCAAGCCCAGCGCCGCCCGCTCCTCACGCGTGAACGCCGTGCCCTTGTTCAGCAACGGCGTGTCCAGCACCTCTACGCCACGTGCCGTCGTGACGTATGCGCCGTCCTCGGACCGGAACCTTCGCTTCGCGGCGACCCGCGTCCCTACGGTCATCGAAACGCCTCCGGTTCATCTCGGCAACGCTCAACAAACGCAGGTTTCACTACCCTCTGCCGGTCGATTACGCCTCCGGCCGCCGCCCGACCATCGGCGCGTCGTGACCCGTCGGCACGCGTTCCAGCGTCTGCGCGAACGCGAGGAGCTGCTTCTCGACGAGGTCGAGCGCGCGCATGCTTCGCTCGGATCGGGCGAAGATGACCGCTCCTTCGGTTGAGGCTTCGAGCATCCAGGCGAGATCCTCGGCTTTGGCTTTCTCGACTCCGGCGTCAACGAACAGCTCGGTCAGGTCGGCGACCCACACCTCGAAGACCTTTCGCGCGGCGGCGCGGAGTTCCTCGGTTTCAGCGCTGACCGTGACTCCCGCGGCGGCACAACCGGCCGCGTAGTCGCTCTTGCGCAAGACGCCCCGCCACAGGTCGACGAAGCCAGTGATGACGGTCCCCACGTCCGCCCCGCGCATCGCGCGCAAAGGAGCGCGGGCGTCGGTCGCCATGTACTCCATGGCGGCCAGAACCATCTCGTCCTTGCCGCCGGGGAAGTGGTAATACACCGACCCGCGCGGCGCGCCACTGCGCTCCAGGACGTCGGCGATGGCCGTTCCCTGGATGCCCCGCTCGGCAATGAGCCACAGCGCACTGTGCGCCATGCGGCTTCGGACGTCGCTCGCCAACGGTTGACCTACTTCCTCGAGTGCCAGTCGCACTCCTATGCTACGTTGCATAGAGTATGCCAAGCGTCATATAGAATCACTGTCGCTTGGGAGGTCCTGATCCCTCCCAAGCCCCTCTCACCACCAACAGAGAGCGAACCGACATGGGCTCCGCACCGCTTTCCATCGACGTCTTCGTCTACCCGATGGCCCCGTACAACAGCCCCGACAATCTCGGCGAGGGCGAAGTCGCGACCTGGGCACCGATGAGCTGCACCCTGATCTCCGGCCCGACCGAGGGCATCCTCATCGACGCCATGCTGACCTTCACCCACGCGAACGCGATCGCCGAGTGGGCCAAGCAGTTCGGCAAGAAGATCACCGGCATCTACATCACCCACGGGCACTCGGACCACTGGCTCGGCCTCAGCCCGCTCCTCGAGCACTTCCCCGAGGCGAAGGGTTACGCGGCTCCGGAGGTCGCTCGTCGCGCGGCATGGGAGGCCGAGATGAACAAGACGACGGGCTACTGGACGAAGCGCTTCCCGGGCGAACTCCCCGAGCCGGCGGTCGTTCCCGAGGCCTACGCGAGCGACGAGATCCTGGTCGACGGCCAGGTCGTCAACATCATGCACGTCGGGCAGGGCGACGTCGAGGGTTCGACGATCTTCCACGTCCCGTCGGCCGACGCGGTGGTCGGTGGCGACGTCGTCTACAACAACGTCCACATGATGCAGTTCGAGGCCGACGACGCGAAGCGCGAGGCGTGGATCGCCAGCATCGACGCGGTCGCCGCCCTGAACCCGAAGATCGTGGTCGCCGGCCACAAGAGCGTCGACGCACCCGACCTGCCGAAGCATCTTGCCGCGAGCCAGCAGTACCTCCGCGACTTCACCACCGTCGCGAACCGCGGCGGCACCGTCGAGGACCTCGTCCACGGCATGCTCGAACTGCACGGCGAGCGCGACCAGCAGCACACCCTGTGGATCTCCGCCCGGGCGGAAGTTGCGCGCCGCGCGTGAACGAACGTCGTTGACGACCGCCCCCGCCGCGGTACCGAAAATCCGCTGGTGACCTTGTCGAGCAGGACTGTAGGGTCGCGGCTTCACCGGAGTTCGGGGGACTGCCGTTGACCACGAAGATGCATGAACACGAACTGTCCATCGACCAGGCCCTGGTCGAGCGGCTGGTCGCAGCGCAGTTCCCCCAGTGGGCGGACCTTCCGGTCAGGCATGCGTCCTCAGCCGGCACCGACAATGCCATGTTCAGGCTCGGCGATGCGATGGTGGTGCGCCTGCCCCGGATCGATTGGGCCGCGGACTCGGTCGAGCACGAACAGACGTGGCTACCCGTCATCGGCCCGCTGCTGCCGGTGGCGACCCCGGTGCCGCTGGGCATGGGCGAGCCCGCGCACGGCTATCCCTGGCGCTGGTCCGTCTACACCTGGCTCGATGGCGTGAACCCGACCACCGAAGACCTCACCGAGCCGCTCGTGCGCAACATCGCCGACTGCCTCAACGCCCTCCATGCCCTTGACGTCCCTGGCGGCCCGGTCAACCGTCGCGGCTTCAGTTTCGACGCGCGGGACGAGGTGACCCGAAAATCGATCTCCGAGATGGCGGGCATGGTTGACACCGCCGCGGTCACGGCAGTCTGGGACGCGGCCTTCGCCCTGCCGTCCTGCGAACCTCCGGGGACCTGGATCCACGCCGACACCGCGCCTGGCAACCTGCTGGTGCGGGACGGGCGGCTGGCCGGCCTGATCGACTTCGCCGGGATCAGCCGTGGTGACCCGGCCGTCGACCTCGGGCTCGCCTGGAATCTGCTGCCGGCCCGACTCCGCCCCGCCTTCCGGGAGCAGCTCGACATCGACGAGGCAACCTGGTTGCGTAGCCGCGCATGGTCGCTGTCGCAGGCATGTCTGCAACTGCCCTACTACCACGAGACGAACAAGCCCCTGGCCGCGCAGGCGCGGTACGTGATCGGCGAGGTTCTCGCCGACGCTGCGGCGGCCTGACTCCGGCGTCTCGACCGCGGGGCCGGCCGTCGTCGCGATCCTGGCCAGGTCATAGCCCGCCGGAGACGGTGATGTCGGTGCCGGTGACGTACGACGCCGCCGGCGAGACCAGCCACGACACGGCATCGGCGATCTCGTCTGGCCGGCCCACGCGACCGAGCGGGCTGCTCGTGGCGAACTGCGCCGAACCTGCGGTCTGCGCCACCATTGCCGTGTCGATAGCGCCTGGCGAGACGCTGTTGACACGGATCCCTTCGGGGGCGACCTCGTTCGACAGGCCACGAGTGAACGTCACCACGGCGCCTTTCGTGGCCTCGTACGGCACGACTCCCTCGACGCCGGGCACCGCCCGGGCGGCAACCGAGGCGATGTTGACAATGGAGCCGCCGGTGCCGCCGTGCGCGGTCGACATCGCTCGCACGGCGTGCCCGGCGCACACCATCGGGCCCACGACGTTGACCTGCATCAGCCGGGTCAGCGCGTCCGCGTCCTGCTCATCGACGCGCGCCTGCTCGCCGGTCATCCCGGCGTTGTTGACCAGCGCGGCCAACGGCCCCAGCTCGCGCTGGGCGCGCTCGAACATGTCCGCGACGGCATCCGGTGCCGCCACGTCCGCGCCTACGGCGATGGCCCGGCCGCCGTGTCCACGGATGGCGGATACCACCGATTCGGCGCCGGCCGCGTCCGCCGCGTAGTTGACGACCACGCCGTACCCGTCATCGGCCAGCTTCTGGGCGATCGCGGCGCCGATACCCCGGCTCGCGCCGGTGACGATCACCGCGCCCTTCCCCTGCTCAGTTCTCGTCATCTCGTCGACCTCCCGTCGCACGATCCCGTGTCAGGGCGAGCCGCACGTTGCGTATCACAACGTCAGCGACCCGACGTTGAACGATGACCCAGCCGAGAACTACCCACGGGGCCACGGCGAAACCCACGCCAGTCGCCGGTCTCGACACCACGGTAGCGTTCACCGGATGACCGGCCTCGTGGAGATCGTGCTGGACTGTCGTCATGCGTCGAAGCTCGCACGGTTCTGGGCGGCCGCGCTTGGCTGGCAGATCCGACCCTACGACGAGGCCGAGGTGGCCCGGCTCGCCGCTCGGGGCCTGACACCAGAAACCGATCCGACCGTGGCCATCGACTCCCCGGACGGTTCGCTGGTTTTCTTCCTCCAGGAAGTTCCCGAACCCAAAACCGCGAAAAACCGCATGCATGTCGATATCCAGCTCCGAGACCAGGCTCACCTGGACGAACTCCTCGGGCTGGGAGCCACAGTGGTGTCCGACCATGACGGCTGGCGTGTACTGGCCGATCCCGAAGGCAATGAGTTCTGCGCCAAACGCCCAGCGTAGAAGGAGCGGCCACAGCCAGAGCGCGCCACTGGCGCGTGGCTGGCCTCGCGGGCCATCGTGTTCCAGGACTCGGGCGTGATGCGCACCTTTGCCGGGGGTCGTCCCAACGGGTCACCGGCCCGCGCTCAGGAGCAGTCGGCTTGAGGCGGGACGGCACGGTCACCGGCGGCGGTCGATCATCGCCCCGCCGGTGACCCGTGCCGCAGCCGACCTGAGCTCCAGCCCGGCCCTGAGCTTCAGCCGGCCCCGCGTTCCGGGGCGCCGCCCGGCCGTACCCGCAGGTCCATGTCCGGACTGCCCACCACGACAGCACCGGGCTCAGACATCGTGGCGCTCACCGATCGTCGAGTCGCCGCCGGCGGGATCCGGACATCCACAGGAGCCGCGGGCGACGAGCGTGGTGGTGTGGATGATTCGCCGTGTCGGCAATTCCGGATCGGCGATCTTGCCAACCAGCCACTCGACCGCCGAGCGACCGAGCTGGTCGACGGGCTGACGCATCGTGGTCAGCGCCGGCACCGTGTAGGCGGCGCCGTCGATGCCGTCGAACGCGCAGATGGCCACGTCGTCCGGGACCCGCAGGCCGAGTTCCGCGGCGGCCCGCAGCACGCCGAGGGCCTGCTCGTCGCTGGTGACGAACAGCGCGTCGGGGCGTTGCGCGCCGGACAGCAGACGCCGGCCGGCGTGATAGCCGTCGGCCCGCCCGAACGGCACGTGCATCAGGGGCGCATCGGCCGGATCCCGCCCGGCCTGCGTGAGCGCCCGGCGCCAACCGGCGACCCGGTCGACCGTCGGGTGGATGTCGGCGAGGCCGGCGAGGCAGCCGATCCGCTGCCGGCCGTGCTGGAGCAGGTGGGTCGTGGCCGCGTGGCCGCCGCCCTCGTTGTCGACCAGGACATGGGTGGCGCCTGGTAGCTCCAGTTCGCGGTCGAGCACCAGCCGGGGTACCGGGGTGCCGGACAGCTCGGTGATCCAGCCCCGCGGGCCGTGTGCCGGCACCACGATCAGGCCGTCGACCTGCCGGTCGATCAGGGTCCGGATGTACTTCGCCTCGCGGACGTCGTCGCCCATCGCGTTGCCCAGCAGCATCGTGTAGCCCGCGGCGAAGCCGGCGTCCTCGATGGTTCGGGCCAGCTCGGCGAAGAACGGGTTGGAGTTGTCGGGCACGACGAGCCCGATGGTCATCGTGCGAGAGGTCTTCAGCGAACGGGCCACGGCGTTGGGGCGGTAGCCGAGTTCCTTGATGGCCTCGAGAATCCGCCCGCGCGTCGCTGGCGCGACCTTTCGCGGGCCGTCGTTGAGCACGTAACTGACCACGGCCTCCGAGGTACCGGCCAGGCGCGCTACGTCACGGCGAGTTACCATCGCATCCCCCCCAACTCGTGTTGACAACTCGTGTTGGTGCAGCAGTATGGCCGCGGACGCATTGATGTGCAAGTAATGGGTCGACAACTCGACTCGGGTCGCCGTCGATACGCGCCACGCGATTGCAACTCGTGTTGACGAGAACTCTCCCGGTGATGCGACCCGTTACGCAAGGTTGATGTCGGTCACGATCAGGTAACGACGGCGATCGTGGCGCGAAAAGTAACGCATTCGTAACGAGGGGTTGCGCGAGGCGACCAAGGTCACCGAGGCTACTGATCACCCCACAAGCAACACGAGTTGCGTGATGCCACGACTCGTCGTACGACGATCCCGCAACCGTCGATGGACAAGACGTCGCTCCACGATGCATGCCGCACTCAACCCGGTGCCCCGACGCACCGGGTCCAGGACTAGGACGCGGGTACGGCCCTTGCCCGGCCGTACCCGCTTCATCCGGCGAACACCTCGCCGCGCCACCCGTCGGAAGGAGTAGTAACACCGTGAAGAGAAACAGGTTCACCGCGTTGATCGCGGCCGCCTGCACAGCGAGTGCCGCCATGATTCTGCTTGCCTCGCAACCGAGCCACGCAGAACAGACCGAGCGTACCGCGACGCCGCAGCACGCCGCCGGGTCCGCCACCGAGAAGGTCATCTTCGACACCGACATGGGCCAGCTCAACGACGACGCCATCGCGTTGTTCATGCTGGCCAACTCCGGCAAGGTTGACCTGCTGGGCGTCACGGTGGTGGCCGGCAACACCTGGATGGAGGAGGGCACGGCCTACTCCCTGCGCCAGCTCGAACTCATCAAGAAGCCGCAGGTGCCCGTGGTGCCGGGCGCCGGCGAGCCGCTCATGGGCAGCCGGCAGGCCACGCTGGCCGCCGAGCAGACGCTCTTCGGCAATGTCGAGTACGCCGGCTCGTACACGCGCAAGCGGCCGTCGTCGTATCTGCAGCTGCAGAACACCCCGTACGGCGGCTACCCGACGCACAAGCCGGCCACCGGTCAGGCCGCGGTGGAGTTCATCGCCGACCAGGTCAAGCGCTATCCGAACCAGGTCACCCTGTTCGTCCTGGGGCCGGCCACGAACGTGGCGCTGGCCGTGCGCACCCACCCGGAGATCGTCCCGCTGGTCAAGCAGGTCATCTACATGGGCGGCGCCATCGACATCCCCGGCAACACGTCGCCGGCGGCCGAGTTCAACTTCTGGTACGACCCGGAGTCGGCGAAGATCGCCCTGCGCACCCCGTTCAAGAAGCAGCTCATCGTGCCGAACGACGTCGCCGAGCGGGTGTACTACACCAAGGCGCAGTACGACCGGATCGTCAGCCAGCGGGAGACTCCGATCACCAAGATGTTCAAGGACCTCCAGGGCCCCCGCTTCCAGGCGAACCCGGCCCAGCAGTCCTACGTCTGGGACTCCATCACCGCCGCTGTCTTCCTCGAGCCGTCCATCGCGACCAAGATCGAGGATCGGTACGTCGACATCAACGCCACCTTCGGGCCTGACTACGGCCGGTCGATCGGCTACGGCCCGTCGCGTAACCGCGACATGAACAATGCGGCGAACTTCCCGAGCGGCACCCAGAAGGTGCAGGTGCTGTTCGACATCAACCGCGACGCGTTCTGGAACCTGTACGTGGACCTGATGACCCGCCCGATCTGAACATCGCAGTACTGAGCCCCGGCGGCGGGAACCACCCTTGGTTCCCGCCGCCGCGGCGTAGCCGACTCGTCCGAGCCGCTGCCGTTGTACGTGGCGGATCCCGCGTGCAGGCCCTGGACCAGTTACTGCTTGATGTAGCTGGCTTGGTCTCGGCGAACGGTCCGTCCTGCACCCGCAGGCCATGCAGCCACTCGTCGGCTATCAGGTGGGCTCCTTCGGGTCGCAGCACCCGTCCGCACAGCCCGCGTCGGCGACGGATGTTGGGGTGGCGAAGGGCGGCGGGCAGCAGGTGTCGCCGCGCCAGGCGTCGCGGCCTTCTTTGACCGCGACGGCGGCGATGACGATCGCGGCGACCGGGTCGGCCCAGGCCCAGCCGAGCAGGGTGTTCAGTCCGAGCCCGATGAGCAGGACGGCGGAAAGGTAGGTACACAGCAGCGTCTGCTTGGAGTCGGCCACGGCGGTGCGCGAGCCGAGCTCGTGGCCGGCGCGACGCTGCGCCCACGACAGTCCCGGCATGACCGCGAGCGAGATCGCGGCGAGCACGAGCCCGACGGTGGAGTGCTCGGCGGATGCACCGCCGAGCAGGGCCCGCAGGGACTCGACAGTGACGTAAGCAGCGAGCGCGAAGAACGACACGGCGATGATCCGCAGCGCCGTCCGCTCCCGGGCCTCGGGGTCCCGACCGGCGAACTGCCACGCGACCGCGGCGGCAGAGGACACTTCGATCACCGAGTCGAGCCCGAAGCCGATCAGGGCGGTGGAGCTTGCGGCGGTGCCGGCGCTGATCGCGACGATCGCCTCGATGACGTTGTAGGTGATGGTGGCGGCGACCAGTAGGCGAATCCGGCGGGTGAGCACCGCGCGGCGCTGCGAGGGCGGCCCGGCAGAGGTTGCCGGGGTCAGGGGCAGGCTCATCAGCAGCAGCCCTGGTCCGCCGCGTCGGGACAGGCTTGCGGGTCGACCGCGAGGATGAGGCCGAGCAGGTCGTCGAGGGCGTGCCGGATGCGGGTGTCGGCGAGCTCATATCGGGTGCGCCGGCCTTCCGGAACCCCGACGACCAGGCCGCAGCCGCGCAGGCAGGCGAGATGGTTGGACAGGTTCTGCCGGGTCACGCCGAGCTGGTCGGCGAGCTCGGCCGGGTAGCCGGCCGCCGCGCGCAGGGCAAGCAGAAGCCGCGCCCTGGTGGGGTCGGATAGCGCATGACCGAAGCGGGCGAGGACGTCTGCATGCGTCACCGTTTCCATAGGACGACGGTACAGCAGATCCTGTATTCAGTAGAAGATGTACTGTTCCAGAGGTGATGCCGGCCCCCGGGAGCGCTGCGCGGCCGATCAGGGTTGCGAACCCACTCCTGCGGAAAGCCGGGATTCCGGGTCGGCGATGCCCACGTGCCCGATCTTGAGCACTACCGTCAGGTCTGTTTCAGGGCGGCGAGGACCGCGTCCAGCCGGCCGTCGAGCGGTCCGCTCAGCTCCAACACTGGCGTGTCCTCCCAGGCGTTCAGCGGGTCGTCGTAGACCAACTCCACCAGCGCGTCATTCATTCGCGCGCGAAGGCCCGGCATCTCCGCCGCCGGTAGAATCTGCTCCGTCTCGGGTGTGATCACCGTGATGACCAACAGATCGAGGCTCGCAAACGCCGAGCGTAGCGGTGCGCCATCGACTCCCTCCGAGGGGTCCGCGCTGGTCGCGGCCAGATATGCGAGGTAATCCAACGGCGTCCGGTCGAAGATCGTCCCGGACGGCGACGGCGACGAGCGCAGGCTCCGCACCGAGCGGGCCAGCAAAGCCCGGTAGTCCTCCAGCGACGGCGGAAACTGGAACTCGTAGCCCTCCTCTTCGAGGAGGTAATACGGCTCATCCGCCGCGACGTGGCCCGGTAGGTGCGCGCACAGCGCCTCGACAAGCGTCGTCTTCCCAGTCCCGTGTGTCCCGGAGATCCCGACCCGCATCCGCACTCCTGCCCACCCGGAAGATCGCGACGATCATAACCTTGGTCCCATGCAGCCGGACCAACCGAGCAACGGCCGCGAGAGGCCTGGGACGGTGATCTGCCGCGCCGTGTCGACCGACGCGATCACCAGCCGCAGCGTGAGCGTGAACAGCTCTATGTCGAGCAGGCTGACCCGGATGTCGCCGACGATCACGATGCCCCGGTCGAGGACGCACTCGAGGATGTAGCCGAGGATTGCCGGCCCCGGCCCCGGCGCTGGCCTTCGACAGTGCCGCTCAGCGGGCCCTCTTCGTCGCCCGCTTGCGGGGCGGCGTCAACAGGTCGGCTATCGCCGCGATCGAAGACGGCACCAGGCGGTAGTACGCCCAGACGCCGCGCTTCTCGCGCTCGAGCAGGCCGGCCTCGGTGAGGATCCGAAGGTGATGACTCACGGTCGGCTGGGAGAGGCCTAGCGGCGCGGTGAGGTCACTCACGGACGCCTCGCCGTCCGGAGCGGACTGGATCAGACTGAGCAGTTGCAGCCGGGCCGGGTCGGCGAATGCCTTCAGCACTCCCGCGAGCCGTTCGGCATCGGCCCGCTGAATCGGCTCGCTAGCAAGCGGCGAGATGGCAGGCATACCAGTTTTCGCAGTTCCCACGCCTTCCATAGTTCCACCAACACCATCGATTGGCCGGTGAAACCGGGACCAGTCCCCCGATGACGAGGTGCTCCACCGGTCGCCGGATCGCCGCCGTCAGCCGTTGGTACCCGGTGGGACGCCCTGTCACCCGTTCGTATCCGCTGACAGGTGACCTGGGGGACTTGCGCCCTCGACGTGGCAAGCCTCGACCCCGCCACGATCTTGCCAACGCTCAATGCAACAGGGCCCCCTCTCCTCCGCGGAGGTGAAGCCGTCAACCATCCAACGCGGGTGGTCGTGATGATGGGTCGTATTCCGTACGCAACGACGCGGCTGGAACGCTCTGATCTGTACGGTCACGCTGTGATGTATCGAGTCCGTTCCGCGATCGGCCTCCTGCTCGGCGTCGTTTGCCTGGGCGTCGCGCTCTTCGCTCTGTTTCAGCTGGTCCGGGGCGGCTCCTGCGCGTCCGGGGGTAACTACGTCTCTGCCCGGCAGTGCCCACCGGGGACCGGCAAATGGGCATTCATCCTGCCCCTCGCCATCATCGGCAGCATCGCGAGCTTCATCCTGGGCCGACTACGGTTCCAGCAGCCGGTGGCGCCGCACCCGCACCCCTTTGGCAACGCTGCGGCACAGCCGTTCGGCGCGCTGGTCACGATCAACGACGGGCAATTGTTCACGGCCGGGTCCGGCACCGCGCAGCCCGCCCCGACGATGGACCCGCTGGTCAGGTTAACCATGCTGCAGTCCCTACGGGACTCCGGTGCGCTGTCGCCAGCCGAGTACGACCAGGCGAAGGCGAAGATTCTGGCCGAGATGTAGGCACCGTCCCGGTGCGCCCGACCCGCACTGCTCCGTACACGTCGGTGGCCCGAACGGCTCTGTCGCATTGAGCGTTGGCAAGATCGTGGCAGGCTTGAGCGGCCGGTCGTCACGCAGGCCAGCCGCACCATGGGGGCGAACTGCGCCGCGTAGAGCGCGTCGAAGTCGCCCCGAACGGCCGGTTCGGAGAGCACGGTCACTTCCTACAGGCGCACAGCAGCCGCGATCGGTTCCACCCGGCCCAGCATCATCCACCCCAGCCCGCGACGGAACGCTCCCGAAGCGCGGGTGGTGTGTTGATGCAGGCGATGTCGCCGCACCATTGCAGGATCAGCGCCGCGGCCAGCCCGAGGCCCCGCCCGCGACCATGCCGGGCAGCTCTTGCAGTTTCTGCGATGTCTGATCGTCGTCGGGTGTCATCACCATCAGTCGATGGCCCGTTTCCGTGAGATCGGTGGAAACGAAGTTCAACCGGAGAAGCCCTACCAGCGGACTCTCGATGCGTTTCACCTCGTAGTTCTGGAGGAGCACATCGTGGCGGCTCCACAGGTGCGCGAATTCTTCCGACTGTTCCAGCAACCTTCCGACCACGCTAGCGGCGTCTGCTGCCGCTGCCCCCGCATCCGATGCGGCGCGCATCCTGGCAACCATTCTGGCCGCCACGATTTCGTCGTCGAGGTACCGGCTGCGCGGATGCGGTCGGCTGCCACCACGCAGGCACGGTAGGCGCAGACCGGGCTTACATCAGCCGAAGTCAACGCCCGTGAGCCACTCCCGCGCAAAGCGGAGCATGTCAAGTCAGCGCCGGGCCGGCCCCCGTCACGGCCAGGCCACGAGCCCCGTGCGGTGCGCGATGATCACGAGCTGGACACGGTCGCGGGCGCCGAGCTTGTACAGCAGCCGGGCGACGTGCACCTTCGCCGTGCCCGGCGTGATGAACAGCCGCTGGCCGATCTCGGCGTTGGTGAGCCCCTCGGCGACCAGCCCGAGCACCTGCCGTTCCCGATCGGTGAGCACGTCCAGCTCGCCCGTCGCGGCGGCGGCGCCGCCGACGAACGCAGCGACGAGTCGGCGCGTCACATTTGGCGCGAGCAGCGCGTCACCGGCGGCCACGACGCGGATCGCGGCGTGCAGGTCGTCCGGCGGACGTCCTTGAGCAGGAACCCGCTGGCCCCGGCCCGCAGCGCCCCGTAGACGTACTCGTCGAGGTCGAACGTCGTGAGGATCAGCACCCGCGTCGCGCAGCCGGCCGCGGTGAGTCGTTCGGTGGCGCGGATGCCGTCGAGCTCGGGCATCCGGATGTCCATCAGCGCCACGTCGGGCTCAAGGCGCAGGATGCCCTCTACGGCCTGCAGTCCGGTCGCCGCCTCGCCCACGACGGTGAGGTCGGCGGCGGTCCCCACGATGCCGCGCAGGCCGGACCGGATGAGCGGCTGGTCGTCGGCGATGAGGACCCGGATCGTCACGACGTCCCGTCCGCGGGCCGCGGCAGCGTGGCACTGACCTTGAAACCGCCGTCCGGCATGGGTCCGGCGAGCACGGTACCGCCGTAGAGCGCGGCCCGTTCGCGCATCCCAGTCAGCCCGTATCCCTCCTGCCGGACGTCGCCGCCGCGGCCGCGGTCCACGACGTCCAGGACGACGGCGTCCGGCCGGTGCTCGACCGTCACCCGGGCGTGGTCGGTGCCGGCATGCTTGACGACATTGGTCAGCGCCTCCTGCACGATCCGGTACGCCGACAGTTCCAGCCCAGGGCCGAGGGGCAGCGACTCGCCCTGTACCGACAGATCGACCCGCACGCCGGCGTGGGCCGTGTTCTCGGCGAGCCGCGGCAGGTCGATCAGGCTCGGCGCCGGCTCGTCCTCGGCGGGACTTCCGTTCCCGGCGCGCAGCATCGACAGCAGCCGGCGCAGCTCGGCCAGCGACTGCCGGCCGGTCGTCTCGATGGCCGCGAGCGCGTCGGCCGCCTGCGCCGGCTCGGTCCGCACGACCAGGCGCGCGTACGCCGCCTGCACCGTGATCACGCTCATCCCGTGCGCGACGACGTCATGTAACTCGCGGGCGATCCGGGTCCGCTCCTGGGCGGCGCGCTCCTCGCCCCGCTGCGCTTCCTGACGCAGGATCGCCTCGCCATGGAGCCGGTGCTGGCGCACCGCGAATCCAATCGTCCACGCGACGATGAGCACGAACCCGAACGGCACCACCCCGCCGAGATGCTCGAACGACGGCAGCGTGCCGGCCACCGTCGCGGTCAGGCCGGCACCGAGCGCCGGGGCCGCGACCGCGCTGCGGTGCCGCTCCGCCACCCGGTAGAGCGAATAGGCCAGCGGGACCAGCGCGATCCACCCGTAGCGCGGCGAGATCGGTGACAGCCAGAAGACGGCCAGCGCCCCGGCGGCCGCCATCACCGGCCGCTGGCGCGCAAGGGGCAGCGTCGATGTGGCGAGCACGGTCGCCGTGATGGCGAGCGCCTCGTTGGCCTCCCGCGCGCCGAGGATGCCGAACGTGAAGACGCCGAAGAGGGCGGCGACGAGCCCGTCCAGCAGCAGCCAGTGCCGCGGGCCGAGCCGGAGCCGCAGCGGGGCTCGATACTCCGATCGCATGCCGCCGAGCCTACGATCGGCGGCCGTCGGCCGTCGTCTGCCTGCGGGCATATGCCCGCGGCCGGACGCGCGGGCGGCCGCGGCGGCGGCAGGGTCGGGGACATGATCGAGGTACAGCAGCTCACGAAGCGGTACGGCCCGCAGACCGCCGTCGACAGCCTGACGTTCTCCGTGCGCCCGGGCAGCGTCACCGGCTTCCTCGGCCCGAACGGTGCCGGCAAGTCCACCACCATCCGCCTACTCCTCGCGCTGACCACGCCGACGTCCGGCCGGGCACTGGTCAACGGCCGGCCCTATCAGACATTGCGGGAACCGTTGCGCGAGGCGGGCGCGCTCGTCGACGCGGCCGGCCTCCACGGCGGGCGGACCGCCTATCGGCACCTGCATTGGCTCGCCGCTAGCAACGGCCTGGACCGGCGCCGGGTCGACGAGGTACTCGACCGGGCCGGGCTGAGCAGCGTCGCCGGCCGGCGGGTACGCGGCTTCTCCCTCGGTATGCGCCAGCGCCTCGGCATCGCCGCCGCACTGCTCGGCGACCCGCCGACCCTGATCCTCGACGAGCCGGTCAACGGCCTCGACCCGGAGGGCGTGCATTGGATCCGCGGGCTGATGCGCGGCCTGGCCGCCGAGGGGCGCACGATCCTCGTCTCCAGCCATCTCATCAGCGAACTCGCGCTCGCCGCCGACCGGCTGGTAGTGCTCGGCGGCGGACGGCTGCTCGCCGACGAGACCGTCGAGGCGTTCAGCGATGGGTACGCCACGCTCGAGGACGCCTACTTCGCCCGAACGGCCGGAGCCGTCGCCTACCGCAGCGACGGTGCGCGATGAGGTCACTGCACGCGGAATGGATCAAGCTGTGGTCGGTTCGCTCGACGTGGATCGCGCTCGGCGTCGCCGCCGCGTTCACCGTCGGCCTGGGGCTGGCCGACACGGTCAGCACCGTACGGGGCTGGGACACCATGGCGGCGCCCGACCGGGCCGCGTTCGACCCGCTCGGCAGCGCGTTCGCCGGGCTGACGTTCGCCCAGCTCGCCCTGGGCGTGCTGGGCGTCCTCGCGATAACGTCGGAGTACAGCTCCGGCACCATCATCCCGTCATTGACCGCGCAACCCCGCCGGGGCGTCGCATTCGCCGCGAAGGCGGGCATGCTTTTGGGCACCGCGGCGGTCATCGGGCAGGCGCTGGCCTTCGGCAGCTACCTGCTCGGCCAGGCGGTGCTGCACGGCAAGCACCTCGACGCCGGCCTCGGCACGCCCGGCGTACTGCGGGCGGTGGTCAGCGCCGGGCTGTACCTCACCGTCGTCACGATGGTCGGCTTCGGCCTGGGCGCGGTCCTGCGCCACCCGGCGAGCGGCACGGCCGCACTGATCGCGATCGTGTTTCTCGCCTACGGCGCGGCCAAGGCCGTCGAGAGCTGGTCCTACCTACCCTCAAAGCTGCTGCTGTCCAACGCCGGCGATGTGGTGGCCCAGGTCCACGCGGTAGCCGCCAAGCCTAGGCTGCCGTCGCTGGGCATGGCGTATCTGGACCTGGCGCTGTATCTCACCGCCGCACTCGGACTCGGCGCCGTGCGCTTCCGGCGAGACGCGTAAGGCGTCCAGCGGCCTCGGCCGCCGCTGGGCCAAGCTCCCCGAAACAGTCGATCGCTTTCGGAACACTAGAGGTCCACAGTGGACGAATGAAAAGAGGTGGTTGATCTGCGTTTTCGCAGGTCAACCACCTCTTGATGTTGCGCGCTCGAAGGGACTCGAACCCCTAACCTTCTGATCCGTAGTCAGGTCGCCGGTAGGTTCCACTCTCCCACGGTCTTCTTCTCACCGCGCGTGCTGTTTCGCAAGGCCCTGTACTCCATAGGTGCCGCACGTATCAGCAGGTCCACGCGATCTCTCGCGGCAACGGCTGACGTCGCCTTCGCCGCGGCAATACCTACGTGCTGTCTCGGTGCGGATGGTGCTCGACAGGTTCGCGGCATCCGATCACGCCCGGAACACGACGTGATCGCGAACCGCGCCGCTGCGACGATCCACAAGGCGTCAGCCGAGGCCCTCCGGCCATGATCGGGTGAGCACACATGCCGATGTGCGGACGTTGCGGCTCGCGTATCTGCACCGCGGCGGCCCGCCGGAGGCCGCGAGCGCGGCACGGTCGGCGAGTTCGGGTCGTCGGCGCTTGGGCCGGCCAGGTCCGGTCCACCCGCCGGTCCACCCCGCCGTGCACGTATTCGTCCAGGTCGGGCGCGATCTCGGTGCATGCATCGCGCGGACCTGCGGAACGTCACGGAGGGTGTCGATGATTCGTTGAAAATTTGGCCGAGGGTGCTCTTGTCGTCGGTAAATCGGGGGACGCGGCGTCAGGGTGTGTTCTGGGAGAATCCGCCGGTGCCAGGTGAAGCAAGATGAACGAACGCATCGGGAACGCACAACGGACTCATGTCCTCGACCTTCTGGGCAATGCCCTTCAGGAGGGCTATCTCGACCTGCCCGAATTCGAGCAGCGGATGAGCATCGTGACAGCAGCGAAGACGGCGGATGAGCTCATGAGTCAACTTGCAGATCTTCCGCTGCAGTTCCGCTGGGATCCCAGGGCGCCGTCATCCCCGACCGTGCGAGTGCCGCCGCCGCCGTCCGCGCCAACGACGGCACCTGGTCGTGATACGCGCACGACCACCATCACGTCGCTGATACTAGCCATCGCATCCATTCCCTTGTCGGTTTGTTTCGGCATTGGAGGTCTATTAGGAATCGCTGCGGTCGTGTTAAGTAGACCCGGGCTGCGCAGCTCGAATGACCACGGCAAGGCGATGACAGGGCTCGTCCTTGGCTGCGTCGGGATAGCCGCGTCGATCGTCATGGTTCTCCTATTTATTTTCATGCCGACAACGCCTACCACGCGATAGTGCCTCAGTCGGGCACGGCGGAGACGACTGCTGGGTCGATGTTCGCGCGCATCTGTCCGGACGGTACGGCTGCTGTGTGTTGTTCGGCGTGCACACCGGCCTGCTGTCCGGTTCTGGGTGAGTAGCAACGCGACCGCTCCCGCGGCGAACCTCCGCCCCTTGCCGACGGCCTCAGGCCGAAGCATGCCGCACACATGCTTCGACGCAAGGCGAGGCTCGAGCAGGGCGACGCGCGCATCTGCCGCATTCCGGGGGCACTCGGACCGAGTGCTGCGTCTTGGCCCGCTGACGGCAGCGTTCGCTGTCGAGACCCGAATGTCAACGAGGTGGCAATCGCCGGAGTGGTCAAAGCTTTGCGGATCTTGTCCGGTGCCATGGTCTGCGGTGCTTCTGGGATGATGCGGCTCGATGTACCGTGGCGTGGGGTTGGCGGCGCCATGGGAAAGTGCTGCGGGGGGTGGCGGATGCCTTCGGAGAAGATGTGGGTCGACTGGGAGGACGGGGCGCATCTGTCCCGATCGGCGACGAAGCTCGGTTCATTCAGCCCACTGACCCGTGACGGCGCCACGAACAACCTGGGTCACGTTACTCTCCGCCCAATCGACGGGGACGAGAACTTCCTGCGCGAGGTTGCTGTCGCGGTCGCTGTCGCGGTGACGCTGAAAGTCATGGAAGTGGCGAAGCCGCACGTCGAAAAGTGGGTGACCGAAACCGCCGTCCCGGCCGCCACCTCGGCGGTAGCGTCGGCCGTCCCGGCTGTCGGATCGGCTGTGGCGTCGGCTGGCTCTGCCGTGGGCTCGGCTGCGATATCGGTTGGCTCCGCTATCGGGTCGGTGGTGGCGTCGGCTGGCTCCGCTGTCGGTACGGCTGCCGTATCGGCCGGGTCCGCCGTGGGTTCGGCCGCAGTATCGGCTGGCTCCGCGGTGGCGTCGGCCGGCTCGGCTGTCGGGTCAACCGCGTCATCAGCGTGGAACAGGCTGACTCGCAAAAAGGGCAAGCCGGTCGTCGAGGTCGAGTCGCACACCGCGGTGGAAGCCGCACCAGCAGACGCCGCGCTGGTGCAAGCCGTGCCGGTGGAGGCCGGTGTGGTGGAGGTTATGCCTGTGGATGCGTCGCATGATGTGGCTGCCGCTATCGAGGCGTACAGGGCTGGTATGAGCCGGGCGGAAGCGCGGCAGCGTATCGTCGCGGCGCTGTCTGCCCGGCTGTTCAGCGAGCAGCAGATCGCGATCGTGCGCAATGCGCGGATAGAAGACGGTGGCGATACACCGGAGCTGGACAGCGCCACCCTGGCATCGATGCAGAAGCAGATCGGCGAGAGCGTCCAGCTGATCCTGGAGACCGCCCCCGCTCTGCTCGGCGAAGACGGGATGGCGGATCTACGGAAGATCCTCGGCCCTGCGCGCGCCGAAGAAGGCGGGCAACCCGAACGACGCGTATGAAGCGTCTTGGCCCCGTCATCGAGCCACTTCCACGGCGCTCGCTTGGCCGGCGGATGCGGGAGTGCACCTGTGCTGGTCCGGCCAAACGCCCTGAGCGACCTGTACGCAGTTGCACCGGGGATGGCCACCGGTGACGACTCCCGGTCGGTCTCGGCTCCGCCCCGCCGTGGCCAGACGATCTGCATACTGTCGCGGTGCGCGGATCTGCCGCTGTCCGGGTGCGCTGGCCTGACCGCGCACGGTCACTCCGCGTGGGTTTCAGTCCTCGTGGAGCGCCTGCGCGGCGTCCGGAGAAGCCGACGAGCGTGCGCGATTACGAGCTGGTCGCTGCACCGTTCCACCGCCACGCCCTCGATGGCAGTGTAGGCGCTATGTCGCGCACCGTGTCTCGTGTCATCACCGCCACCATCCCGGGCCGGCCGGCGGCGGTCCGCGCCTGGTACCTGGACCTGACCAACCTGCGCCTGGTCCACCCGCTGATCGTCGCAGTGCGCCAGGTCGGCACCGCCCTCGCAGCGGACGGTACCGTGATCACCGACTACCTTGTCACCGACCGGATGGTCGTGGCGGGCCTGCGGATCGGCTTTACCTACCGGGTACGGATCTCCGCACCACCCGACGGTCCGATCGCCACGCTCGCGCGTCAGGCGCCGCGAATCCGGCTGGCCGGGCAGGTGACGTTCACCCCGACCGGCGACGCGACCACCATCCGGGAAACGCTGACCATCCACGCACCATGGCCGCTGCGGCGGCTCGTAGCCACCGAAGCCGCACAAGCACACACCCGGATGTTCGCCGCCATGGCCGCGATGTTCACCACCGGAGCAGACTTGTAGGCCCTGCCATCCGGCAGGCCGACCTGACCGAGGCGGTCAGTACTCATCACGTACCCATCCCATGTGCTGCCCTCGATGGGTAGCCGGGCCCGCTCTACCGCTCGACCGCAGGCAGAACACGAAAGTGGTTGTGGCCTGGCGCCAGTTAGCGGCGGTATCGATGGGAGCCGACGACGCAACGGCAGAAGCGCGGCGATGCCCTCGGGCGAGGACAAACAGCACCACCACGCAGAGTGCAGCGGCCACGGCGGCGAAGCACTGCACGGCGATGAAAAGTCCGGTGACGGTGGCGAGGACGCCGCCGCCGAGGTCACCAATTGGCGAGCCGGGTTCCCTCATCCCTCTGGTGGATCACGCCAGCCTCCCGCAGGACCGGCACCGTCTTCCCGGAGATGCGTGACCCCCCGGCGATCTCCTGGACGTCACTGGCAAGGCCGCCGTGTGCGCCGGAGCTCTGGCTGGCGTGCCGGTCGTCGTGAAGACCGGACGACACGGACCCACGCCGACCAGCACATACCGGTCTGGACGCTTCCGAACCAGCCGATCGCTTACGGAACACTTCAGGTCCGCAGTGGACGCATAACAAGAGGCGGTTGATCTGCGTTTCCGCAGGTCAACCGCCTCTTGATGGTGCGCGCCCGAAGGGACTCGAACCCCTAACCTTCTGATCCGTAGTCAGATGCCTTCCGCAGTCCTCACCACGATGACTTTCTCATACGAACGTGCTGGTTTGCAACCCCTCCGTCCAGATGGAGGGGTCTACGTATCCGCTGGTCTAGGGCTTGAGTCGATATCCATGCGACCGTGCGACTCCTGCCGCATGGCCGCGTGCTGAAATCCGTTGAGGCTTGCTCGTCAATCGCTGAACGTCCGAACACATTCGGAACACAACGCGTTCGTTCCGGACCCGGACGATCAGCGTGATCCTGCTGCGGCCCCTAGTCGTCATCGATCTCAAGTTCGTCGTCGTCGGCTTCGCCGCCTGGGTCATGGTCTCCGTAGTCGGGATGATCGCGGTCTGCGGTGTGGCCCAGGTGGAGTGGCGACGGTCGTGCGGTGCGGCTGTCCCAGGCGATAGCTTGGTCACACAGGCGGGCGATGAGAACGGCGAGATGGCCGGGTTCGGAGCAGCCGGCGCTCGGAACAACAATCTCGACGCGGCTGGTGGCGTGCATGTCCTTGCTCATCCGACTGGCGGCAATCTCGCCGAAGTCCTCCCGGGACATCTGCGCGCCGATCCGTTGGGGTGACTTGGCGCCCTGGTGCTGGTGCGAGTCTTGGGTGAGCAGCCACGTCGGTTCTTCGCCGTCGTTGTTCACGAACAAGATTCTCTTGTGGTAGGACGGCTTCATCTGCTCGAGGTTGTCGCCCTCGCGGAACGCGGTGGCTGGCCGGGGGGCGTGCGGGCCGAGCGCAATGCGTACGACGGCAACGTCAACGCCCTCCTGTGCAAGTCGACGTCCGGGCAGCGGCCCGTCACCGTCGGATTGTCGCCAGCACCGGCATAGATGGTCCGGGCCTCCTCCTTGTCGAGGACGATGACGACGCGTTGGCTGCCTTCGGGAAGTACGAGGCTGTCCATTGCCTCTTCGATGTGGTTGCGGACGGCGAGGGCGCCGGCTGCGTCTCTTCCCCAGTGTTCGGTGCCGATTTCGTTGGCGTGGAAGGCGGTGATGCCTTCGGCGTAGCGGAGCCATTGGCCGTTGGCGTACATCTCGATGCGGGGCGTGGACTGTGGATCGGCGTCGAGATGCACCGCGGTGAGGACGGCAACGAGCTTCGGCGCCCTGCGTGGGCGCCCCCTGAACTTCTTGTACACGTGGCGTCGGAAATGGATCCCGACCAGGGTGACCGGCTCGGTCAGCGGTGCATCTTTCGGGACTTCCGGGGTCGCGCCGACGGCGTAGGCGAGGCGGTTGTCGACGATGCCGCACGACTTCAGGATGTCGCGGATCGCGGCCGATGCGGGATGATCGACGCTGTCCGGGTCGTCGGTCGAGTCCTTTGCGACGAGGAACTGGCTGACGATGCGCTGCCCGGCGAGTGCCTTTCGGGTTGGGTACTTCCCGTCATTAGTGATCTTGCTCCCGGTCCACTTGGTTTCGCAGATGGCGGCGATGAGGTCGTCTGGTCCTGCGGGTTTGAGACAGGGGCTCTGTTGCGTTGAGCGTTGCCCTGGTCGGGCACGCTTGAGTCGTGAAGGTCCCCAACCGCTGGCGTCCTGCCCTGCCGGCACGGTCGGCGTTCGCCGGGTTCCGGTTCCCGCCGGACGTGATCATGGTCGCGGTCCGACTGTACCTGCGGTACAACCTGTCCTACCGCGACGTCGAAGAACTCCTGATCGAGCGAGGTGCCGAGGTCGACCACGTCACCGTCTTCCGCTGGGTCCAACGCTTCACTCCGCTGCTGGCTGAAGCGGCCCGGTGGTGCCGGCATGCCCCTGGCGACAGGTGGTACGCCGACGAAACCTACGTCAAGGTCAACGGCGTCTGGCGGTACGTGTACCGGGCCGTCGACCAGCACGGCCAGGTCATCGACGTACTCGTCTCCGCCCGCCGCGACGCCGCTGCGGCACGCCGGTTCTTCCGCCGGGCGATGACTACGTTGAAGGTGCGACCCACCGAGGTGGTCACCGACGCGGCACCGGTGTACCCGGCCGTCCTCGACGAGGTGATCCCGTCGGCGTGGCACCACGTCGAACGGCATGCCAACAACCGGGTAGAAGCAGACCACAGCCAGCTGAAACAGCGGCTCAGACCGATGCGCGGGCTACGCACCGACCGGACTGCCCAGACGATCATCGCCGGACACGCGTTCATGCAGAATCTCCGCCGCGGCCACTACGAACTGGAGCACCGACGCGCCACGTGGCCTCCGTGTCGCCGCAGCGTTCAACGAGCTCGCCACCGTCATCTGAATGACCGGCCGCCCTCACTCGAACGTGCCCTCCGATCGGCTAACGCAACAGCGCCCTCGAGTCCGATCGCGGCCGTCGCCCTGGCCGGCGCGCTTGTATCCCCCGGAGGTCCTCCCCGGCGGGCGACGCGGCTGGCACATCCGCCGGTCAGCGTTGACGGGCTGGTTTAGGAGCGGCTCAGCAGCGAGGGAGTGTGTCATGCATCGGTACCCGGACATCGGTGATCACGGACTGATTCGGTGATCTGCAGACCGCGGCGTTGGTCAGCGGTGACGGGTCGGTGGACTGGTGGTGCTGTCCCCGGTTCGACTCGCCGAGCGTGTTCGCGTCGCTGCTGGACGCCGGGCGGGGCGGTCATTGCCGGATCGCGCCGGACACGGAGGACTACGTGAGCCGACAGCTGTATCTGCCGGACACCGGGATGCTGATCACCCGGTTCATGACCCTGGAGGGCGTCGGCGAGGTCACCGACTTCATGCCGGTCGCCGGGACCGTCGCCACCGACCGGCACCGCCTGGTGCGGATGGTGCGGATGGTGCGGATGGTGCGCGGCACGATGCGGTTCACCATCGACATCGCGCCTCGCTTCGACTACGGGCGGCTGCCGCACAAGCTCGATCTGGGAAGTGACGGCGCGGTGTTCTCCGCTGCCGGCCAGGAGCTGACCGTGCACCCCGTGGGCGTGGCGCAGCACGACAACGAGGTACAGCGCCACGGCGATGACCTGCACATCACCAAGGCGATGCGGGAGGGCGAGACCGCCGGCATCGTCCTGGAGTCCATGGGCGGCCGCCCGACCCGGATGCCGACCGCCGAGCTGCAGCGGCTGGGTGAGGACACCGCACGGTTCTGGCGGGACTGGGTGCACGCCTCGACCTACCGGGGCCGGTGGCGGGAGATGGTCGCCCGGTCCGCGATCACCCTCAAGCTGCTCACCTACGCCCCGACCGGGGCACCGGTGGCCGCGCCGACGGCCGGCCTGCCGGAGCTCACCGGCGGTGAACGCACCTGGGACTACCGCTACACCTGGATCCGTGACAGGTCGTTCTCGGTGCACGCGCTGCTCGGCCTCGGCTACACCGATGAGGCGGCGGCGTTCGGGAGCTGGCTCAAGGACCGCGTCGTGGAGAGCAACGACGGGCGGTCGGGTCCGCTGAAGGTGATGTACCGGGTGGACGGCACTTCCGACCTCACCGAGGAGACCCTCGAACACTTCGAGGGCTGGCGCGGGTCCAAGCCGGTCCGCATCGGCAATGAGGCCGCCGACCAGCTGCAGCTGGACGTCGACGGTGAGGCCCTCGACGCGCTGTACCGGGCCGATGCCCAGGGCCAGGGTATGGCGCATGACGGGTGGATGAGCGTCGCCGGGATCGTCGACTGGCTGTGCGAGCACTGGGACCAGCCCGAGGAGGGCATCTGGGAGACCCGCGGCGGCCGCAAGGACTTCACCTACGGCCGGTTCCAGTGCTGGGTGGCGCTGGACCGGGCGATCCGCATCGCCACGCGCCGCGGCCGGCCCGCGGACCTCGCCCGGTGGACCGCCGCCCGCGACGCCGTCTACCAGCAGCTGATGACCCGCGGCTGGAACGACCGCACGCGCAGCTTCACCCAGCACTACGACTCCGACGTCATGGACGCCCTCGCTGCTGCTCATGCCGGTGTCGGGGTTCATCACACCGACCGACCCGCGGTGGCTGTCCACCCTGGACGCCATCGACCGGGAGCTGGTGTCGGACAGCCTGGTCTACCGGTACAACCCGAGCGCGTCCCCGGACGGCCTGCGCGGCCACGAGGGCACGTTCTCGCTCTGCACGTTCTGGTACGTGGAGGCGCTCGCCCGCGCCGGGCGGCTCACGCAGGCGCGGCTGGTCTTCGACAAGATGCAGACCTACGCCAACCCGCTCGGCCTCTACGCCGAGGAGGTCGGCCTCACCGGCGAGCAACTCGGCAACTTCCCGCAGGCGTTCAGCCACCTGTCCCTGATCAACGCCGCCATCAACCTCGACCACCAACTCGACCACCAACTCGACCACCAGCACGGCAACCAGCACGGCAACGGTGCCGGCCAGGACGCACGGGCCGCAGCAATGAGCGGCGCATGACCCGCGCGGCGCTGTGAACGACAGCACACCGGCCCGCGGGTGGTGGCCCCGGCTGCTGCCCGGCAGCCAGCGCAAGCCGATCGACGCCCTCGCCGACCACCTCGACCTGACCCGTGGCGACGCCTCGGCGAAGCAGTCCGCGTTCTGGTCGATGCTGCTCATCTCCGCGGTGATCGCCGGCGCCGGGGTCCTCGCGGACTCGACCGCCACCGTGATCGGCGCGATGATCATCGCGCCGCTGTCGACGCCGATCATGGGCATGGCGCTGGGCATCGTGACCGGCGACCGGCGGCTGCTGCTGCGCTCGGCCGGGTTCGTCGCGCTGGGCTTCGCCGCGGTCGTCGCCGTCGGCGTGCTCGCGTCCCTCGCCATACCGGGCAACGCGAACCTCCTGGCCAACGCGCAGGTGTCCGGCCGCACCTCGCCGCGGCTCGCCGACCTGGCCGCCGCGGTCGCGACCGGGCTCGCCGGCGCGGTCGGGCTGTCCCGGCGAGACGTCAGCGACGTGCTGCCGGGCGTGGCGATCGCCATCTCCCTGGTGCCGCCCCTCGCCGTGGCCGGGGTCTGCGCCGGGCAGGGCGAGTTCGCGCTCGGCGCCGGTGCGCTGGTCCTGTTCGCGTCCAACGTGGTGTCCCTGGTCCTGGCCGGCACCATGGTCTTCGCCGGCTACGGTTACGCCCGGGAGGCCCGGGGCACCGCCCGTGGCACCGTCAGGGGACCGCGGGCCGGCTACGCGGCGATCACGCTGCTGCTGGTCGTCCTGATCGTCCCGCTGGGCGCGAACACCGCCGCCAACCTGCAGGTCGACCGGTGGACCCAGCGCATCACCACGATCGCCGGCCGGTGGATCGCCGCCGTGCCCGGCGCCGAGGTCGTCACCGTCACCGTCGCGTCACGGACCGCGGTCATCGACGTTCTGACGCCGCAACCGCTGCCATCGGTCGGGGATCTGCTCACCGCGCTGCACGGCCAGGTGCCCGCCGGAGTCCGGATCGTCGTGGAAGCGGTGCACGGTCAGCGGCTCGACGCGGGCACCGTTCCCTGACCGGGGTGGACCGGCCCCGGCCGGGTGAGGCGGCCCGGGTGCCCCGCCGCCAAGCATGGAGGGTGAACGGCCGCAGACGTTGAACGGAGGCGGGCATGACCAGTTTTCCCTGGCATCACCGGCAGAACCGGCGGCACGACCAGGCCAAACCGGCGGCGGCGGTCGAACCGTTCCGGGAGATCGTCGGCCTCGGGTTGATCACCATCCTGTTCGGCGTCGCGGTCCTCGCCTGGCCGGGAAAGACGCTGTCGCTGCTGGGTGTGCTCGTCGGGGTGTGGCTGCTCGTCGCCGGCGCGATCCGGGTCTACGGCGCGTTCGGCCACGACCAGAGCACCGGCAGGCGGGTGCTGCTCGGCGGCGTCGGTGTGCTGCTGATCGTGGGCGGCATCGCCTGCCTGCAGCATGTGGCCACCGGCGTGGCCGTCCTGGCCGCCATCATCGGCCTGGCCTGGTTGGTCAGCGGTATCGCTGAGTTGTCCATCGCGTTCCTCACCCACGGCCGGATCCGCACGTCGCTGATCGCGATCGGCGCCGTGTCCCTGCTGGCCGGTCTGGCGTTCCTGTTCTGGCCCGGCCTATCCCTGGGCCTGACGGTTCTGCTCACCGGGATCAGCGCCCTGCTCATCGGCGCCGCCGAGGTCGCATTCGCGTTCCAGCTCCGTCAGCACGACACCGCCGCGGTGCCCTCCGGCCATCACTGAACGACAGGGAACGTTCCGACAGGTGACGCCGAAAGGGGGGCTCGCGATGACCGGTGCGACCAGCACCATCGATCAGACCGAGACGCCGTGGTACGCGAGGCCGCAGGCCGAGGTGGTGACGGCGCTCGGCAGCGACGCCGACCGCGGGCTGGACAGCGGTGCGGCGGCCGGCCGGCTCGTCTCGTACGGGCCGAACAGCATCGCCCGGGAGCGGCCACCGTCGGCGTGGTCGGTGGCGCTGCGGCAGCTGCGCGACCCGATGAACGTCATGCTCGTCGTCGTGGTCGCGGTCGGCCTGGTGTCCGGCGGGTTCCTCACCGCGGTCGTCGTCGGGCTGCTGGTGGCGCTCAACGTGGTCCTCGGCGCCCGGCAGGAGCTGCGGGCCAGGGCCAGCGTCGACGCGCTCGCCACGGCGCAGGTGCCGCAGGCCAGGGTCGTTCGCGACAGCGGCCTGGTCATGGTGCCCGCCGCCGAACTGGTTCCCGGCGACGTCGTGCAGGTCGAGGCCGGCGATCTGGTCCCGGCGGACGGGCGCGTGCTGCGCTCGGCGACCCTCGAGACCCAGGAGGCGGCGCTGACCGGCGAGAGCGCCCCGGTGGCCAAGGACAGCGCCGTCCTGCCCGCGGTCTCCGACGGCGGCGGTGTGGCACTTGGCGACCGGTCCAACATGCTCTTCCAGAACACGTCCGTCACCCGCGGCACGGCGGCGATGGCGGTCACCGCAACCGGGATGCGGACCGAGATGGGCCGGATCGCGACCATGCTCAACACGGTGCAGCGGACCCGTTCGCCGCTGCAACGGGAGCTGGACTCGCTGACCCGGGTCCTGGGCGTCGTCGCGTGGACAGCGGTCGCGTTCATCGTCGTGGTCGGCTGGCTGCGGGGCCTGCCGCTCAGCGAGGTGGCGCTGCTGGGCACGGCGATGGCGATCTCGGCGATCCCGACCGGCCTGCCCGCGTTCGTCTCAGGGCTCCTCGCGTACGGCGCCAAGGACCTCGCCCGCGCGAAGGCCGTCGTCAAGAACCTCACCGACGTCGAGACGCTCGGCGCCACCAGCACCATCAACACCGACAAGACCGGCACGCTGACGATGAACGAGATGATGGTCTCGGTCATCCACGCCAGCGGCGCCTGGTTCACCGTCGACGGCGCGGGCTACCGCAAGACCGGCGGGATCACGGCCGTCGCCGGCACACCCACGCCCGACTTCACCGGGCTGGCGCTGGGGCTCGCGCTGGACAGCGACGCGACCGTCGCCGACGACGACGGCACAGTCATCGGCGACCCGACCGAGGCGGCGCTGGTGGTCCTCGCGGCCAAGCTCGGCGTCAACGCCGAAGAGACCCGCCACACCTACCCGCGCCTCGCCGAGGTGCCGTTCGACTCCGACTACAAGTTCATGGCCACCTTCCACCGCGTCCAGGTCGACGGCATCGACCGGATCGTCGAGCTGATCAAGGGAGCACCCGACGTGGTGCTGGACCGCTGCACCCACACCGGCGGACCGCTGCACGGCGGCCAGGAACCGATCGGCGCGGCCCGGACCGGCATCGACGCCGCCAACGACCGGATGGGTGGGCAGGGCCTGCGGGTCCTCGCCTTCGCCGCCCGGCTCCTGGACCCCGACGAGGAACCGGCGATGCGCACCGACCCGATGACGCTGACGCACCGCCTCGGCCACATCGGCCTGGTCGGGATCATCGACCCGCTGCGCGCCGAGGCCAAGGCCGCGGTCCGGACCGCGCAGGACGCCGGCATCGACGTCCGGATGATCACCGGCGACCACGCCGCGACGGCCCGGGCCATCGGCGAGACGCTGCACCTGGGACCGGGCACGATCAGCGGCCCGGACCTGCAGGGCCTGCCCGACGACGAGCTCACCCGCCGGCTGCCGAGGCTGCACGTCTTCGGCCGGGTCTCGCCGCAGGACAAACTCCGCCTCACCCGGTCCCTGCAAGGGCAGGGGCTGGTCGTGGCGATGACCGGCGACGCGGTCAACGACGCCGCCGCCCTGAAACAGGCCGACATCGGCGTCGCCATGGGCAGCGGCAGCGAGGTCGTCGGGCCGCTGCCGCAGGCGGTCACCTGGCCGCAGTGGCCGGACGTGGCGTGGCGGGACTAGGTCGTGTCTCGCGGATCATGAAGCGGGATGATCCATAGCGTCCCGGTTGTTATCCGGGACGCTATGGCCGCTCGATTTGAACTCACCGATCCCGGGTTGGCAAGCTCAAACAGTTCCGCGCCGTGGCCACCCGCTATGACAAGCGCGCCTTCATGTACTTGGCCACGATAGACATCGCCACCATCAAAATCTGGCCCCGCGACCTCGCCGCCGATGATCCACGAGACACGACCTAGGTGACTGGTGTTAAACGATGGCCGCCACTGGCGTGGCGGCCATCGTTTTGGATCTATTTCGGGTAGTTTGCTGGGATGGCGTTAGGCAGG